>ONRZ01000141.1 GCA_900320345.1 uncultured Lachnospiraceae bacterium
GTGGATGCATCCGTGTTTGATGATTTTGACTATGTAGCCCTGGGGCATATCCACGGAAAACAGAAGATAGGGAGGGAGACCGTACGGTATTGCGGGACTCCGCTTAAGTATTCTTTTTCCGAAAAGGATCATCAAAAGTCGATCACGGTTGTGGATATAGACAGCACGGGAGAGATAAAGGTAAGTGAGATCGCACTGACACCGATGCGCGATCTGCGACAGATAAAAGGGACATACGACGAACTGGCCGCCAGGAAGAATTATGAGAATACAAATACGGATGATTATATACATGCAGTCCTGACCGATGAGAATGATGTGGTGGATGCTATAGGTAAACTGCGTGTGATCTATCCGAATCTGATGAAGTTAAGTTATGATAATAAGCGTACTCGGGAACAGAGGGATGTAAGTGATGCCGTGAATGTCGATAAGAAGACGCCTATAGAGCTTCTTGATGAGTTTTATGAAAAACAGAACAATACTCCCATGAGTGAGGAACAGAGGGAGTATGCCGTGGATTGCATTAAGTCCATATGGGAGGATGTGGGATGAGACCGTTAGATCTGAAGATATCCGCATTTGGCCCTTATGCGGGAATGACAGAGATCCATATGGATGAACTGGGTGAGAAGGGTCTCTATCTAATAACCGGTGACACGGGTGCCGGAAAGACCACGATATTTGATGCGATATGCTTTGCGCTTTACGGAGAAGCGAGCGGTCCGAACAGGGATCCGGGTATGCTGCGGTCAAAGTATGCGGATGACAGTACGCCTACGGAGGTTGAACTTGTATTTTCGCATTGCGGTAAGGAATATACTATAAAGAGAAATCCCGAATATATGAGGACTTCAAAACGCGGGGGCGGCATGACCAAACAGAACGCCGACGCGCAGTTATTAATGCCAAACGGTACGGTCATCACCAAGGTCGGAGCGGTGACAGGAGCGGTAGAGGATCTGCTGGGTGTGAACAGGGACCAGTTCTCACAGATCGCAATGCTGGCACAGGGGGATTTCCTTAAGCTTCTCCTGGCCGATACCAGGACAAGGATGGAGATATTCCGCGAGCTTTTCAAAACGGAGAAGTACACGGAATTACAGAAGAAGTTCGATGAACGCCTTAAGGAAGTACGTGACAGATATGATGAGGGCAAGAGAAGCATAGCGCAGTATATCGCAGGCATCCGGGTTGATAAGGATGATGTTCTTTCGATCGATGCGCAGAAGGCAAGAGCCGGTGAAATGACTGTCGAAGATGTCCTCGAATTACTGGATAAGCTCACCGGTCAGGATATAAAGGCAAAGGATGAGATAAACGGGGAACTCCTTAAGATAAACAGCGAACTTGAGACGGTAAATAAGAGGATCGGCGCTGCGGATGCGCTTGCAAAAGCAAAGGAAGCACTTAAGGATGCCGAGGCAAAACTGCTGTTTGAAGAGCCTAAGATCGCTGTGCTTAAGGAGGAATTTGATAAAAGGAAAGAGGCCTTGAGCGACAAGTCGAAGCTTGAAAGGGATTCGGCGAAGATCGAGGCCAAACTGCCGGATTATGATAAGGCAGACGCCCTCTCGGATGAGATCGGCAGACTTGAGAACGAAATAAATGCTCAGGCGGAAAAACTTAAAGAACTTGAAAGGACACACACAAAGAAGAAGGAAGAACTGAACGGACTTAAGACAGAACTTGAGTCGATCAAAGATTCCGGAGAGGAAAGCGTAAGACTCAATGCGGAGCTTGAAAAAATAGAGGCGGAAGAAGAGTCGATAAAAGAACTTGCAAAAGCCGTAAAAGAGTATGATGCACGGAAGGAAGAACTTGAAACGGCAAGGGAAGAGTATCGTGAACGTGACGGGCAGTTTAAGGAACTTAACGGACTGTATGAAGCGATGGATCAGGCTTTCAGGGACGGACAGGCAGGCATCCTTGCCGAGAAGTTAAAGGAAGGGGAGATGTGTCCGGTATGCGGTTCTACAAAACATCCGCATCTTGCACATCTGTCAGACGAAGTGCCTTCGGAGAAGGAACTTAACGAAGCCAAGAAGAATGCCGACAAGGCAAGGCAGGAACGCGAGAAGAGCGCTGCAAATGCGGAAGGGATAAGAAGCGGTCTTACTGCCATGGAGGAGCAGATCCGTAAACAGTCGGTCAGGCTTCTTAACGAGGAGGACACCGATAAGGTAAGTGAGAGGCTTAAAGAAAAGACTGAGGACTGCGCGGCAAAAAGAAGAACGGTCGAGCAGGCTGTAAAAGAGGTATCGGATCGTCTCAAAAGAAAGGAATATATTGACGGTATCCTTCCGAAGAAGGAAAAAGAGATAGAAGAAACGGCAAAGAGCATTGAAGATATTAAAGGCAAAAACACGGCAAATGATTCCGCGCTTAAGGAAAAGAGGAATAATCTTGATGTACTGCGCTCAGGCCTGTCATTTTCAAACAAAAAAGAAGCACAGAGTAAGCTTAACATACTGGATAAACAGGCTAAAGATATCCAGGAAGCCTACAACAGTGCCGATGCCGCATTAAAGACACAGAATGATATAGTATTAAAGCTTAAGTCTGAGATAGAGAGTCAGAATAAAACTATAAGCGAAAGTCAGGTGACAGATCAGGAAGCTGACAGGGACAGGCAGCGGGAGCTTAATGCCGGGCAGGAGGAATGCATAGAGAAAGCCAGAGCGGTAGCCGCAAGGATAGAAGCAAACGAGAGTGTCAGATCAAACATCATAAGCAGGTCCTCTGATACGTCTAAGATCGAGACAACACTTCAGTGGATGAAGGCCCTTTCAGATACGGTAAACGGAAGGCTTAACGGCAAGGACAAGATAATGCTCGAGACCTATATACAGATGACGTATTTTGACCGTATCATAGAGCGGGCGAACTTAAGACTTATGACGATGTCTGCGGGCCAATATGAACTGATAAGGCTTAAGGAGGCGGCAAACGGAAGAAGCCAGAGCGGACTCGATCTGGGAGTGACAGATCATTATAATGGTACGGTAAGGAGCGTTAGGACCTTATCGGGAGGAGAATCCTTTATGGCATCCCTGTCACTTGCACTGGGCCTGTCTGATGAAGTACAGTCTTCGGCCGGCGGGATCCGGATCGATACGATGTTTGTCGATGAAGGATTCGGTTCACTCGATCCCGAGGCTCTCGATCAGGCTTATAAAGCGCTTTCCGGATTGACGGAAGGCAACAGGCTTGTCGGGATCATATCACACGTATCGGAACTTAAGGAACGCGTAGAGAAGCAGATAGTCGTTAAGAAAAACAGGAGCGGCGGAAGCGTTGTTAATATAATCGTATAGGATCATGCCAAGGATCTGTATTTTTAACAAGGAGGAGAAGGATGACAGGAATGATGGATTTTTTGGAAACCGGAACTTTGCCGACATTCGATATTGCCGGTATCATAGGATGGCTGTTAGGCTCATTGGGTCATTTTATGATATTCAGAAAATGCGGAGTAAAACCCGCCTATGCATTTATACCGGTAGCAAGGGAATATCATGTCAGTCTGTGTGCGGATAAAGAGAAAGAAGGACGGACCTTTGCCATTATAAATGCCGTCGAAGTTTTGTTCACGATACTGTATTTTCTGACCGAAGACAGCAGTTCATCATATGCGGCGCTGATCGCGATCCTGGTTTTGGCTTCGGCTTTGGCGGATGTACTGTATCAGGTACGTATTTACAGTGGCCTGTGTCAGGCTTTCGGGAGAAGTAAGAAATGGCTGTGGGGATGGTTTTTCATGAGCAAGATCATCGCTCTCATATGGGGCATTGGCGAGTCGTTCCAGCCTGTGAAGCAGGTTGAAAAGATCGATGCGGATTCCGGCGCTAAGGTTTCAGGTGTTAAGGCCAAGGTCCTTGATTCCGGACTTACGGTGAATATTACCGAAAGGACCGTATTGGATTTCTTTAAGAAGAATGTGCTGCTTAGGGATATACATTTAAATATCCCCGAAGGTCATATGGTACTCCTGCTTGGCGGATCGGGCGCAGGAAAGACGACCTTCGTTAATGCCGTGACAGGGTATGAGAAGGCCGATGCATCCATAATGCTCAAGGATCAGGATCTGTACAGGGACTATAAGAAGATGAAGTATGATGTGGGCTTTGTTCCGCAGCAGGATCTGATGAGAGGAAATGACACGGTACTCAGAACCCTTGCCGATGCGGCAACTCTCAGGATGCCATCGGGTGTATCCGTCTTTGCGAGGAAGAAAAGGGTAAGAGAAGTGCTCGAAGAATTCGGACTTGCCGCAATAAGCAGTTCGCTCGTGGAAAAGCTTTCGGG
>ONRZ01000285.1 GCA_900320345.1 uncultured Lachnospiraceae bacterium
TACCGCCGACATGAGCAATAACATCATGGTCGCGCATACGACCACGGCTATGGCTCCGTACAGTCTGTGGAACCTCTTCAGGAAATCGAGCGGTTCCGTTTTGTCCTGGAGCCTCTGCTGCGCTTCACGTTTGTCAAGGAGGTCTGCCGCCTCGGTAAGCTCTTCCTCAAGGGATTCAAGCTGCTTAGCCTCAGTGTTGCCCTTTGGCTTATACAGAAGGAATTCCTCCCTGCCGTTGACAAAATTCTCTATTCTGCTGTAAAACGTCGACCTGTAGTCACTTCGTTTTTTGCTCATATGTCTTTATCCGTTTACTAAATATTCAGAACAGGCTCAAAATACTTCGTATTTTTCGCTATATTGGATTCATCCAATACATATATTTATAAAACAGGTCTTATGCATGCAAGCATTCAACGCCCTGTTTTAAAATATATGTGCTGTTCTGAATTTTCATTTATACTCTGCTCCGATCCCTTCCTTGAGAGCTGCGTCCTTATCCTTGCTTCCCGGGTCGATCTCGGTCGTTTCGATCGCCCGAATTTTTTTAAGAGTTACAAAAAACAATATCGATGTCACACCTGCGCCGACGGCCGCCTCCGTTATCGCAAGATCCGGGGATTCCAGAAGCGCCCAGATAAGGCTCATTATCGTACTGTATGCCATGAAGATTATGATCGACGTGAGCAGTGTCTTGTGGATGCACGTCGCTATCGCGCATACTATCAGGAAAAGTGCAAGCAGCAAAATAACAAAATTCATCTTAAACCTCCGAACTGTTCACATCACGTATCGTCTCTGTTTCCTCTGCCACGGCTTCTTCATCTATGCTGTATTCCATACGCATGATCACGTGTGAGGAGATCGCAGACGTCATCCATAAAAAGATGACCACGATAAACATTTTAAGCGAAAACCATGATATTCCCTTGAGTATGATAAGTCCAAGCGCCCCCAGCATCAGCCCCAGTGTGTCGCCTATAGCCGCCGCATGCATCCTGTTCATTACGAACTTGAACTTATATACTCCGAATACCGCTATGCTTTCCATAACTGCCGCAAAAACAAGGCATATCGCGGCAAAAACAAATCTTACCCATTCCATCTGTGATACCTATTTTTTCCTTAACTGAGTGGGGACTTCGGTTTCCTCGATGCTCTTTAACAGCTTATCCCATTCGTCATCATCGGCTTTTATCCCCTGTTCCCGCTTCTCGCGCTCTATCTTATGCCGCTTTAAGACATTTTCCTCATGTACACCCATGTAGACCTTGGTCAGTATAACGACCGACAGGAAGCTTATCATCGCATAAATTATGCTAACATCAAGCAGATAATCCTCGTTAAGCATGACCGAGATCACGGCCATGAGAAAAATACCGATCGTGCCAACCATGTTTATGGCCATCAGGCGGTCTGCCACCCGCGGGCCGATGACAGCGCGCATGAGCACGAGCACGACCAGCATCGCATAGATGATCATTATTCCTATAAGCAGTACTTTGATCGCACCTGCTGTCATATCAAAAAATCTCCTTTTGGTTGCCGTGACTCCCCGCCGTGACTCCCCGCAGCTTACTTCACCCGGTCGAGGCGGTCCTGTGCCTTCATTATCTCTCGCACGAAAACGGAATCCCCTATGTCAGTAGCCAGATCCGGATCGAGGCAATGTACCGTGTATTCGCCGTCCTCGATATTGACGGTGACCGTTCCCGGAGTAAGCGTTATCGAGTTTGCGAGCACAACCTTAAGAAAGCCGTAATGTATGTCCGGCTTAAATGTCACGATCTTGGGTTCCACCTCAATTTTGGGATTCAATACGAAGGCTGCCGTGGCAAAATTTGCCTTGACTATTTCAGTCAACAGTATAAAAAAATACTTAAGCATCCACTTCTTCATGCTGTAATCCATAAATCTGCAAATAAATAGGAAGATAAACGCCGATACAATGAGGCCTATAACAGCCACTTCCGGCGTCAACCTTCCGTTAAAGATTATCCATAAAATAAACAATGCCGCGTACATGCTTACACCTTTCGTATCCGTGCTAATGTTAGCACAAAATATGGTGGTATGCAATATGTACGCGGCAATATGTTGTGTATGTGGCAAAAGAACCGTCCACGTGGCTTTAAAATGTGGCAAAAGAACCGTCCCCGTGGCTTATTTTATGGTATAATCGAGGGCAGGATGAAGGAATTATTTGTAAAGGTTAAAAACAGGATATGCGGTGTTTCGGAAAAGACGGTGGCATGGGCGATATATGCCGCTCTGCTTCCGGTGTCGGCTGCGTTCATTTATGTGTTCTCCCTGTGGACAAGTCCGCTGTATAAGAACTGGTACGGGTGTGATGCGAGCTTCTTTACATTAGTGGGACGCGGGATCCTTGAGGGCAAGGTCCCGTACAGGGATTTCTATGATCTTAAAGGACCGTATTTTTTCTTTATAGAAGTGCTCGGACAGCTCATACACAGGGGGCTCAACGGGATATTCATCGTACAGATAATCGCGCTCTACTTCTCGCTCGTGCTCATGATAAAGATCGGCAAGCTGTATATCTCGCCCGGAAAATCCCTGGGCATATCGATCTTGTTCCTCTGGCCCTATGCTTCGCTTCTGTGGGGCGGGAACTGCCTTGA
>ONRZ01000072.1 GCA_900320345.1 uncultured Lachnospiraceae bacterium
ATAATAGACGGAAGGATAGTTACGGGTTACAAGGGAGCAGGCGGCGAGATAGGGCATATCCATATCAATGATGATGAAACGGAGGTCTGCGGCTGCGGAAATAAGGGCTGTTTTGAACAGTACGCATCCGCAACGGGTATCGCAAGACTTGCAAACAGGAAACTTGGATCAAGTAATGAAGACAGTGTGCTGCGTAAGTATGAAATAAACGCAAAGACCGTGTTTGATGCGGTAAAGGCCGGTGATAAGTTAGCCATGGAGATAGCCGAAGAGTTCGGTGAATATCTGGGCAAAGGACTTGCGAACGTAGCCGATGTAACAAACCCCGAGGTCTTCGTAATAGGCGGAGGCGTAAGCAAGGCAGGACAGGTCATAATAGATTACGGACAGAAGAATTTTAAGAAATATGTATTCCATGCGTGCCGTGACGCCAAGTTTGTTCTGGCAAAGCTTGGGAATGATGCGGGAATATACGGTGCGGCGAAACTGGCTCTAAATATGTAATAAAGGTGGTAGTTTTCATGAAACAGAGTACTATATCAGCGCTTAAGGATATCCTGTATGAAGGCGACGTCAAGACTGACGAGCCGATGAAGGCGCATACCTCATTCAAGGTAGGCGGACCGGCGGATGCATTCATACTTCCCAGGACTGATGCACAGCTTATCGAGTGTATCAAGGCGCTGAGGTATGAGAAGGAAAAATACTTCATAATGGGTAACGGGACCAATCTCCTGGTTTCCGACGCAGGTTACCGCGGATGCGTTATCCAGCTGTATAAGAATTATTCGGATGTTTCGGTTTTCGGTACCAATATAACCGCGAAGGCGGGAGCACCGATAATCAAGGTGGCGGGCGAGGCAAACAAGAACAGTCTGTCCGGCTTTGAATTTGCCTGCGGCATACCCGGAACGGTCGGAGGAGCGATCACTATGAACGCCGGAGCCTACGGGGCTGAGATGGTAAAGGTCGTAAGGATCGTAAGGGTACTGGATCTTAAGTATATGATGAAATGCGAATATGCATCATCGGAAATGAAGTTTTCATACAGGCACAGTCTTGTTAAAGACGAGCCGCTGGTCGTACTTGAAGTCGAGATGGAACTTCAGAAGGGTGATCCCGATGTCATTCAGAACAGGATGGATACGATAAAGAGGGAAAGGGCAGCCAAGCAGCCGCTTGACTATCCGAGCGCGGGATCAACATTTAAAAGACCTGAGGGACATTATGCGGGCAAGCTTATCGAAGATGCCGGACTCAAGGGCTATTCGATAGGCGGAGCGATGATATCGGAAAAGCACGCAGGCTTTATCATAAATACGGGAGAAGCTACGGCTACGGATATCTTAAAGCTTATGATCGAGACGCAGAAGGTGGTATTTGAGAGGTTCCATGTTAAGCTGGAGCCGGAGATATGTTTCCTGGGGTGGAAGTAAGAAATGCGGTTTGTGATAGTCACCGGCATGTCCGGAGCGGGCAAGAGTACAGCGCTTGATTTTCTTGAGGACAGCGGATATTACTGTGCCGACAATCTTCCGGTCCCGCTCATAGGAAAGTTCGCGGAGCTGGTAACGGCACCGGGAAGTGAAGTCGAAAAGGTCGCGCTTGGCGTGGATGTAAGGACGGGACATTCGTTTGAAGAACTCGGAGAAGTCCTAAAGCAGCTTAAGGACAGCGGCATTAATTACGAGGTGCTGTTCCTTGAATCGAGCGACGAAATACTCATTAAGCGATATAAGGAAACAAGGCGCATACATCCACTTGCGGCAGGCGACAGAGTGGATGCCGGCATATCAAGGGAGAGGGAAGCACTCAAGGTCATAAAGCAGCAGGCCGATTATATATTTGACACGAGTCAGATGCTGACACGTGAGTTAAAGGCTGAGCTTGACAGGATTTTCATAAACAATAAATCCTATAAGAATCTTTACGTTACGATAGTTTCGTTCGGGTTCAAGTACGGGATACCGATAGATGCGGATCTGTGTTTTGATGTAAGGTTCCTGCCGAACCCGTATTATTTTGAGGAGTTAAAGCACAAGAGCGGGAATGATAAGGAAGTGAAGGATTTTGTCATGTCCCATAAGGAGGCGGACACCTTCCTTGACAAGCTTGAGGATATGCTCCTGTTCCTTCTTCCGAATTACATAATAGAAGGAAAAAACCAGCTGGTCGTGGCGATCGGATGTACGGGCGGAAAGCACAGAAGCGTCACTTTGGCAAATGCCCTTTACGAACGGATGAACAGGCACGAGGATTACGGTTTTAAGATAGAACACAGGGATATTGATAAGGACGCAAAGAGGAAGACGTAAAATATGTCATTTGCCGGAAGCGTTAAGGAAGAATTGTTTAAGCATACAGGGACTTCAAGACACTGCCGGCTGGCCGAACTTGCGGCTCTTATAGCGTTCTGCACAGGACCGTCAGGTAACGCGTTATCCGAAGGAGACGGAGATCCCGATCTTTCGGACAGGCTTGTTCTTCAGTTTGACAACGCGCTTGTGGCCGAAAAATGCTTTACATTGATTGTCAAAACCTTTAATATAAGTGAGAATGCCATTGAATCCATGCCGGATGGCGATCCCGGGATCATACTTAAGGACAGGGATGATATACGGATGCTTAAGCAGGCTGTCGGGAGCGAGATCCTTTTGCAGAAATCCTGCTGCAGGAGAGCATATTTAAGAGGAGCATTTTTGGCGGCAGGCTCCGTATCGGATCCGAACAAGTCCTACCATTTCGAGATAGTATGCAGACGGCGTGAACAGGCAGATACGCTTATCGATATCATGAAGAGCTTCGACATTGCGGCAAAGGAGATCCTTAGAAAGAAGCATCATGTGGTATATATAAAGGAAGGCTCTCTCATAGTGGAGGCGCTTAATGTCATGGAAGCGCACGTTGCGCTGATGGATTTTGAGAATTCCAGGATACTTAAGGATATGAGGAATTCCCTAAACCGGCGCGTTAACTGTGAGACGGCAAATATAGGCAAGACCGTCGAGGCGGCTGTTAAACAGACCGAGGATATCCGTGCAGTGATGAGAATGCCGGAATACAAGTCTCTGCCGGACGGTATAAAACAGATCGCACAGCTTCGGCTGCAGTTTCCGGATGCTTCACTTAAGGAACTTGGTCAGATGTGCGACCCGCCGGTAGGTAAATCCGGAGTCAACCACAGGTTAAGAAAACTGTCGGACCTTGCAGAAAAGCAGGAATTCAGGGGCAATAAGGCAGAATAAACAAAAAGGAGATTATTATGAAAAAAAGGAGTATCACCATTCAGCTTGAGAACGGATTGGAGGCAAGACCTATCGCGATATTGGTCCAGACGGCCAGTCAGTATGAAAGTTCCATTTATATTGAGACCGGTGATAAGAAAGTAAACGCAAAGAGCATCATGGGAATGATGACTCTCATCCTTCAGACCGGTGATACGATCACGGTGTCGGCCGACGGCAAGGATGAGGACGCGGCTCTTGAAGGAATAGAGAAATATTTAAGCGGAAAATAAAACGGGAGGGATAAGATGGCTAATCCTATAGTAACGATAACGATGGGATCGGGTGATGTGATCAAGGCGGAACTTTATCCGGATATCGCACCCAATACGGTCAACAATTTTATCAGCCTGATAAATAAGGGTTATTATGACGGGCTGTGCTTTCACAGGGTGATAAAGGGTTTCATGATCCAGGGCGGATGTCCCGACGGGACAGGTACCGGCGGTCCGGGTTACAGCATACGCGGTGAATTTTCACAGAACGGATTTAAGAACGATCTTAAGCACAGTGAAGGTGTTCTGTCGATGGCGAGGACAATGATGCCCAACTCGGCGGGTTCACAGTTCTTTATCATGCATAAGAATTCTCCGCATCTTGACGGTGCTTATGCGGCGTTCGGCAAGGTAACGGAAGGAATTGAGGCTGTCAACAAAATAGCGGAGTGCGAGACTGATTTTTCGGACAGGCCCTTAGAGCCGCAGATCATGAAGACAGTTACGGTTGATACATTCGGAGTGGAATATCCCGAACCCGAAAAGTGTTAAGGAAACAGGGAAATGGCTAAGCGTACTAAAGAGAAGACTGAAGCAGAGCAGAAGCCGGAGAAGGAGAAGAGATCCGGAAAAAAGCAGAAGGCTGTAAAGGAGTCTAAGGCTAAGAAAACAAAATATACCGGAAAGGTCATGTATGATCTTGGTACGGTACTCATATTCTGTGCATTCATAATCGCATCTGTCGTAATGGCGAATTGCGGACACGAACTGTATAAGGAAAATCTTGTTATGGTGGCGGTTACTTTCACGGCTGCCATCCTGGCTGCATTCCGTGTTATCAATGCCGCAATGATCTTAGCTGCGATACAGACAGTTATCTATATCGGTATCAAGGTTTCTGCCCTGATGTCATCATCGGATATCAACAAGGTATCGTTCGGGTGGATACTGGTACCGGGTCTTATGGTGATCGGATATACATACGTGAATAAAGCAAAGATTGAGCAGGAACGCTCGCAGGAAGTAATGACCGAGCAGCTGGGTGAACTTGTCATGACAGATCCTGTGACCGGCCTGTATAACTTAAGAAGTATGTATATGGATATACAGACACAGATTTCATACGCGGAGAGGAACAATAAGCAGATAAGCCTTATGATCCTTCGCCCCAAGTATGTAAACGAGATGAAGACGGTGCTTAAGCAGAAGGAATTCGATGAGGTTGTGGTAAGGCTGTCGAAGGTCGTATGTGATACCATCCGTCTCGAAGACAGGGTATATTCGATAGATTCGGAAGGCAGCTTCGGTATCATCCTGACCTGCGATCTGGCAGGCGCCAAGCTCGTTGAAGAGAGACTTACGAATAAGTTTAAGGACAAGGCTCTGTATGCGGGTGTTGTTACGAACAATGAACTCAGGATAGAAATGCAGCTTGGCTGCGTACAGTACAACGAAGCGCTCAACAGGGATGCCATAAAGTTTAAGGAAATGGCCCAGAGTGCAGTCAGGGATATTTAGAAATAAATGATAGGAGAATGAACATGAGATATTTTGTAACCGGCGGCGCCGGATTCATAGGATCGAATATGGTGGACAGGCTGCTTAGCGAGCCTGAAAATGAAGTGGTGGCTTATGACAATTTTTCAACGGGACGAAGAGAGTTCCTTGAGGATGCCCTTAAGAATGACCGCTTTACGCTGGTTGAGGGTGATACACTCGATCTTGATGCCATGACAAAGGCTATGAAGGGCTGTGAGTTCGTATTCCATTTTGCAGCCAATGCCGATGTGCGCATGGGCTGTGAACATCCGAAGAAGGATCTTGAGCAGAATACGATAGCGACCTTTAACGTACTTGAGGCGATGAGGGCTAACGGGATAAAAAGGATAGGTTTCTCGTCAACGGGTTCGGTATACGGCGAGGCAGAAGTAATACCGACACCCGAGGATGCTCCTTTTCCGATACAGACGTCCCTGTACGGTGCGAGCAAGCTTGCATGTGAAGGACTGCTCGCGGCATATGCTGAAGGCTTTGGTTATACGGCATATATCTTCCGCTTTGTATCGATACTCGGTGAGCGTTATACGCACGGGCATGTGTTTGATTTCTGCAAGAAGTTAAAGGATGATCCGAACCACCTTCATATCCTGGGTGACGGTCATCAGAAGAAATCATATCTCTACGTCAAGGACTGCATGGAAGCGATACTCACGGTAGTACGTAATGCAAAAGAGAAGGTGAATATCTATAATCTCGGAACGGATGAATACGTTGAGGTCAATGATTCGGTACGTTTTATCTGCGGGAAGTTGGGAGTTAAGCCTGAGTTCACATATGCCGGCGGGGAGAGAGGATGGATCGGTGACAATCCGTTCATCTACCTTGATACGAAGAAGGTGCGTTCGCTCGGATGGACACCTAAGGCTACCATAGAAGACGGTGTGGTGAAGACGGTCGAGTATCTTATGGCCAATCAGTGGGTATTTGAAGCAAGGGATTAAGAATCCGTAAATTTTATGTAAACGGGTTGCCATATCACGGATAGTGTGATATCATCAATATGTTGATGGATCTTAAGGGTCGTTTACATCATCTTGAAAGGGAAAAGGATGAGATGATGTGATCCGGGAGACAGATTGACATAACAATACAATATTGCAATACACGTTTGTGCGAAGAGAAAAGGATGAGCAAATTGTGATTGAACTATAGAAACGGAGTTTATCCTCATTTGATCTGCACGATCGGATGAGGATTTCTATTTTCCCCAAAAGGTAAGGAGGACCAGGTTATGATAGTAGCAAGGAGCCCGTTAAGGATATCGCTCGGAGGAGGAGGCACGGACCTTCCGTCATATTATACGCAGAGGGAAGGATTCCTTATTTCGGCAGCGATAGACAAGTATGTTTATATAACGCTGCATGAGACTTTTGATAAAGGTTATTTCCTTAAGTATTCAAAATTCGAACATGTACAGGAGATCGATGAGATCCAGCATCCGATAATAAGGGAAGCGCTTAAGATGCTTAACTGGAAGGAAAATCATATCGAGATATGTTCCATGGCTGATATACCTGCGGGAACGGGACTGGGTTCTTCAAGCAGCTTTACCACGGCACTGCTCCGCGCGCTCCATACCATGCAGGGAAACATCGTGAGCACACGTACCCTTGCGGAGGAAGCATGTGAGATAGAGATGAACCGTCTTAAGGAGCCTATCGGCAAGCAGGATCAGTACATAGCGGCTTACGGCGGTATCACCTGCATGAATTTTCACAAGGACGGGTATGTATGGGTGGATCCGCTCAATATCTCAAAGGAGACTCTGTATAACCTTGAGGATAATCTTATTCTTTACTTTACCGGATTTTCACGCTCGGCAGGCAGCATCTTAAAGGAACAGGATGATAAGAGTAAGAACAAGAATTCCGACATGATGAAGAACCTGGATTTTGTCAAGGATCTCGGTTATCAGAGCAAGGCGGCATTTGAGAAGGGTGACCTGAATGCTTTTGCCGATATCATGAACGTACATTGGGAATACAAGAAGAAGAGGTCCGGAGGGATGAGCAATCCCCAGATAGATGAGTGGTACGAAATGGCCCTTAAGAACGGAGCAAAGGGTGGAAAGATGATAGGCGCAGGCGGCGGCGGATTCCTGATGTTCTACTGTGATGATAAGAGAAAGCTTCGTGAGGCGATGAAGGATACCGGCATGGAAGAGGTAAGGTTCCGCTTTGAGATGGAAGGATCGAGAGTGCTGTAGACTTAAATTTTGATCTGAGACGGTTTATAAGATCAGGTATCAGGGAGAATATATATGGCCGACGGGAGTTTTAACATAAAAGAAGCAGAAGATATGCAGGTCGTTGTCCTTATGGGAGGACTCGGGACCAGGCTTAAGGAATATACGAAGGACTGTCCCAAACCCCTTGTTGAAGTGGAAGGGCGACCGTTCTTCGATCATTCGCTCAGGCTCCTTATGCATCACGGATTTAAGAAGTTTTTATTCCTGATAGGTTATCGCGCGCAGATGATAGAGGAGTATTACGGCGACGGAAGTTCACTCGGCATATCGATCACCTACTGCTATGACGGCAAGGAACTTTTGGGAACGGGCGGTGCGGTAAGAAGGGCGTATGATCTTCTTGAAGATGATTTTCTTCTGATGTACGGTGATTCTTTTATGGATATAGATTATGAAGAAACGCTGTACAGATATTTTGAAGGAAAGTCGCGCGGCATGAGGGCGCTGATGACGGTGCTTAAGAACGGCAACCGTTTTGATAAGTCAAATGTCATCATGGACGGAACTGAGATAAAGCTTTACGACAAGATGAACATGACTCCGGAAATGGACTACATCGATTACGGAGTATGTGTTTACGAGAAGAAGCTTTTTGAGGACGAGTATATTAAGGATATCATAGACATACCGAAGGATTCGGATCGATAAACAGATCGCAGCGCATATAGTAACGAAGCGGTTTTATGAAATAGGAAGCCCTGCATCGTTAAATGAGTTCAGGGAATATGTGAGATACCGTTTTAATGAGAAGCATCCTGCGGTATTCCTTGACAGGGACGGAGTGCTGAATGAGATAGTTTTCAATGATGATATCGAGCAGATGGATTCACCGCAGAAATTATCGGAGTTTAAACCTTTCCCTGAAGCGGCGGATGCGATAAGGAAGATAAA
Source organism: uncultured Lachnospiraceae bacterium (assembly GCA_900320345.1). Lineage (GTDB taxonomy): Bacteria > Bacillota > Clostridia > Lachnospirales > Lachnospiraceae > UBA2868. The sequence goes on from ONRZ01000072.1 coordinate 8,199, forward strand.
GGAAAAAGGATACTACGTTTTCCTTGCTACCAACCAGCCGGGTGCGGCGAAGGGTAAGTCGAAATTAAAGACGCTGTATGATATAAATACGAAATTCTGCGAGCAGTTAAGTGAGCAGGGGATAGATATAGACGGAGTGTTCATGTGTCCGCACTATCCTAAGATGAGTGAGAAGACGACGGAAAAGTTTCTTATAAAAATATGCGACTGCAGGAAGCCGAAGCCTGGTCTGCTTCTCAAACCTAAGGATATCTACAACATAGATTACGAAAACTCATATATGATCGGTGATTCGTTTACGGATATAGTCGCAGGTCAGGCAGCGGGAGTTAAGACGATCTTCATAGGAGAATTAAAATGCGATGCCTGCAAGAAATTATGCGACATCGAACCGGACCACATAGTACATAATGTGTCGGAGGCAGTCGGGATCCTACCGTAAAGGATCATAGGAAACAATACGGGATCAGATAAAAAGTACAGATCAATATAATATAAGGAGGGTATAAAATGAGTACAGCTTACATCGACAGGTATATGGAAGAGACGATGCAGATCGTCAACACGATACCGAGAGACGAGATCGCAAAGGGGGTTGAGATCTTAAAGGAAGTAAGGGAGAAGGGAGGAAGGCTGTTCATCTTGGGCGTCGGCGGAAGCGCGGCAAATGCATCGCATGCGGTAAACGATTTTCGCAAGATAGGAAAGATAGAAACCTACGCACCGACCGACAACGTTTCCGAACTTACCGCAAGGACAAATGATGAAGGATGGGAGACGACCTTCTCGGAATGGCTTAAGACATCTAAGGTAAACGACAAGGACTGCATAATGGTATTTTCTGTAGGAGGCGGTTCCGAAACGACGAGCCTTAACATAGTAAATGCTGCGTGCTCATCCCGGTTGTAAGTGATGAGAGGATCACACCTCATGCCGAAGGCTGGCAGGGAGTGGTTTGGCATTTAATGGTTAATGCAATAAACGATCAGTAATTATTTTTTTTCTTCATATAAGAGAAAAGGAAAGGAGTCTGGTATGAAGTTTGAAGATCTTAAGGTAACGGTTTACGCCGACGGCGCAGACATCGAAGCAATGAAGGAGGAGTATAAGAAGGGATATGTTAAGGGCTTTACAACGAATCCCACTCTTATGAAGAAGGCAGGCGTTAAGGACTACGTGACCTTCGCAAAGGAAGCGATCAGGGAGATACCGGATCTGCCGTTGTCGCTTGAAGTGTTCGCCGATGATTTTGACACGATGGAAAAAGAGGCGGATGTGATCGCCGCACTCGGAGATAATGTGTACGTTAAAATTCCCATTACAAATTCGAAGGGAGAATCAAGCATTCCTCTTATCAAAAAATTATCGGCAAAAGGGATCAAAATAAATGCGACCGCGATACTGACTCTCGATCAGGTTCGTGCCGTTGTCGATGCATTTGAACCCGGAACAAAAAATATAGTTTCGGTGTTTGCCGGAAGGATTTTGGACACGGGTGTTGATGCCGTTCCGATCATGAAAGAAGTAACAAAAATCTGTAAAGAAAAACCGGGTACTTTATCACTGTGGGCAAGTTGTCGTGAACTGTATAATATCATCCAGGCAGACCAGTGCGGGACCGATATAATAACCGTTACGAACAATATCCTGGCGAAGCTTCCAAACCTCGGTAAAGACTTGACTCAGCTGTCCTTAGAGACTGTGCAGATGTTTGTAAACGACGGTAAGAGTCTTGGATTTTCGATACTCGGAAACTGAAAATTTTCCGGATAGATTTATGATAAAAATGTACCTCTTTTTGAAGAAAAAAAGAGGTATATTTTTTTGAAAAAGATCGTCGGATCTTAAGCAAAAAAAATGTCAAAAAAACGACATGAAAAAACATCATTTTTTTAATGAAAAAAAAGCCGAAAAAAATATATAAAAAAAAATACAAAAAAAATTTGACAAATAAAAAAAAACCGCTATAATACACATTGTTAATGCAATCTAAAAATGCTTTGTAAATGAACTTTTTTATATGAAGTTTTTTGTTGAGAGTGAGGAAAGGAGATCAACATGGCAGAAGTTAAGAAACCTGTAGCAGTAGCACCTAAGGCTGAAGAAAAAAAAGTTGAGCCTGTTGCAGCAGTTAAGGCAGAGCCCGCAGCTGAGAAGAAGGTAGCGGCAGTTAAGAAGGCAGCAGCTAAGAAGCCTGCAGTTAAGAAGGCAGCAGCAGCTAAGAAGCCTGCAGCAGCAGCAAAGAAGACAGCAGCTAAGCCTGCAGCAAAGAAGGCAGCAGCTAAGAAGGTTGCAGTTAAGGCTTCAATACAGCTTGAGTTTGATGGCGGTAACATCAAGGTAGATGTAGATAAGCTTGCATCACGTGCAGCTAAGGATTACAAGAAGAACTTCAAGGCTGATGCTAAGAAGATCGAGATCTATATCAATGCTGATGAGAGAAAGATCTATTATGTAGCTGACGGTAACAGCGGAAGCTTTGATGCATAATCGATTCTGATCATAAGGATTTTAAGGACACCGGAAAAACCGGTGTCCTTTATATTTGGCGAGGTATTTTTTAAATTATATGTTGACATATTTACTTAAGGGTGATATCTTATCTGTAGATGTTAGCACTCTATATGGTTGAGTGCTAACAAACAAAAAAGCAACAGGGGGTGTACGGAGTGGAACTTAGCGGCAGACAGGAAACGATTTTGCTTGCGATAATCAAGACTTATCTTGAGACCGGTGAGCCTGTGGGTTCCAGAACGATATCCAAGTACACGGACCTTAACTTAAGCTCGGCAACCATACGTAACGAAATGGCCGACCTTGAGGAAATGGGTTACATCATGCAGCCTCATACATCGGCAGGACGCATACCCTCCGACAAGGGCTACAGGTTCTATGTAGATCATCTGATGGCCGATAAGGAGAGGGAAGTCGATGAGATGAAGGAGATCCTCATCGAGAAGGCAGACAAGATGGAGCAGGTGCTTAAGCAGATCGCCAAGTCCCTGTCGGTCAATACGAACTATGCGGCAATGATATCGGCACCCAGGTATCATCAGAACAAGCTTAAGTTCATACAGCTGTCCAGGATGGGCGATGATCAGATAGTTGCGGTCATAGTTGTTGAAGGAAATATCATAAAGAATGAGATAATCGATGTTGAACAGTATATAGATGATGAAACGTTACTCAAGCTCAACATTTTGCTGAATACAAATCTTAACGGATTGTCCATTGAGGAGATATCCTTAGGTACGATCCAGAAGATGAAGGAGCAGGCGGGGATCCATTCGGAGGTCATAAGCAATGTTATAGATGCGGTCGGTGAGGCGATCAAGGCTGACGAGGATCTCGAGATATATACGAGCGGCGCCAACAATATTTTCAAGTATCCGGAGCTTGCGGATAATGCAAACGCAAGCGAGCTGATAACCGCATTCGAGGAGAAGAAACAGCTGTCGGATATAGTATATGAAACATTGTCGAACCAGGACGGAGAAGGCAATGGGATACAGGTATATATAGGTGAGGAATCACCTGTCAGGAATATGAAGGATTGCAGTGTGGTAACGGCAACCTACGAGCTGGAAGAGGGAATGCAGGGCACGATAGGTATCATCGGGCCAAAGAGGATGGATTACGACAAGGTAGTCAAGACGTTAAAGTCCCTGACCAGCCAGTTGGATTCGATATATAAAAAAGACGGAAAACGAAAGAAGAAATAAATACGGATCAGGAGATCGAGATAGAAGTAGAAGACAATAAGGAAGAAGCCGGACAGGAAGAGAATAAGGAAACGGATCCTGTGGAAGAAGCATCCGCTGAGGAAGCGGCAGAAGACAGTAACGAAGGATCTTCCGAAGAAGACAGCGAAGGCGGCGAAGAAGACGCTGAGGGTAAGGAGAAGAAGAAACTCTTTAAGAAGAAGGATAAAAAGGATAAGAAGGACGAGCAGATAGAAGCCCTCACGGATCAGGTCAAGCGTCAGATGGCGGAGTTTGATAACTTCCGCAAGCGTACCGAGAAGGAGAAATCCTCGATGTATGAGATGGGCGCAAGATCGGTCATAGAGAAGATACTTCCGGTCATAGATAATTTTGAAAGAGGTCTGGATACGGTTCC
>ONRZ01000018.1 GCA_900320345.1 uncultured Lachnospiraceae bacterium
AGTCTTCTCCGCCCTCGTCGTTGAGCTTGCTTGCCCTTGCGGCAACTTCCTTCTCCTGAACGTCACTCGGAGCCTGCTCGTAACGCAGGAACTCATATTCATATACACCGCGTCCGCCGGTCATTGAACGAAGCACCGTGCAGTAACCGTAGAGGCCTGTCATCGGGATCTCGGACTCTATCGTCTGCTTTCCGCCGCCGATAGGGTTCATACCGAGTACGCGGCCGCGTCTCTTGTTAAGATCACCCATAACATCTCCGGTGTACTCATCTGGAACGGTAACCTTAAGTGATGCGATAGGCTCTAAAAGAACAGGTCCGGCTTCCATGAAGCCTTTCTTAAATGCCTGTATCGTAGCCATCTTAAATGCCTGCTCGGATGAATCAACCGGATGATACGATCCATCGTAGAGTATAGCCTTAACGCCTACTACCGGATATGCTGCCATCGGTCCCTTAAGGACTGATTCCGCAAGACCCTTCTCAACTGCAGGGAAATAGTTCTTCGGAACCGCACCGCCGACAACTATCTGTTCGAATTCATAAGCCTTCTCCATATCTCCGAGAGGCTCGAATTTCATCTTGACATGACCGTACTGACCGTGTCCGCCCGACTGCTTCTTATACTTTGCATCAACATCGCTTGTCTTTCTGATAGTCTCGCGATAAGCAACCTTGGGCTCCATAAGCTCTATCTCAACCTTGTATTCGCTTAACAGCTTGCTCGCTACTATCTCAAGGTGCTGATCTCCCATTCCGTAAAGAAGCGTCTGTCTGTTCTCCGCATCATTTACGTTCTTAAGAGTCAGATCCTCATGCATCATCTTCTGGAGTGCGCTTGAGATCTTATCGATATCACCCTTGTTCTTGGCTTTGTATCTCATCGCCGTATAAGGCTTGCTGATCTCGGTCCGCGCATACTGTATCGTTGTAGCCTTTGTTGACAGGGTATCTCCGGTCCTTGCTGCGGTAAGCTTGGCGATCGCACCGATATCACCCGCATGGAGTTCCTTTACTTCGATAGGCTTATTGCCGCGGAGAACATACAGCTTACTTATCTTCTCCTCAACATCCTTGTCGTTGTTATACAGGACATCGTCTGCCTTGATAACACCCGAGCAAACCTTGATCAGTGAATACTTACCGATGAAGGGATCGACTATGGTCTTCCAGATGATCGCCGACTTGGGCTTACTGAAATCATAATTTGCTTCGAATATCTCGTTTGTCTTAACATTGATACCTGCAAGGCTCCTTGTATCCGGGCTCTTGAAGTATTTGATTATATCATCGATAAGAGTATATACACCCTGACATAATATCGACGATCCGCAGGTTACGGGAACGATGCTTCCGTCATTGATGTTAGCCTTAAGTGCTGCCCTTATCTCATCATCCGAGAAGGTCTCGCCGCCGAAGTACCTCTCCATGAATTCCTCACTCGTCTCTGCAACGGCTTCCATGAGGATATCCTTAAACTTAGCAAGATTCTCCTTGTTATAATCCGGAACGTCACACTCAGTTGCCTTACCGTCCGCGCCCCATTTGTATCCTGTCTCAGATACCACATTTACATATCCGACAAACTTCTCATCTTCTCTGATCGGAAGATGGAAAGGCGCTATCTTCTTACCGTATTTCTCGGTAAGATCTTCAACCACCTGCCTGAAGCTGGCATTGTCAACATCCATATCCGTAACAAAGATGATCCTCGGAAGATTATACTTATCGCACATCTCCCATGCCTTCTCTGTACCAACCTCAATGCCGGCCTTACCGGACACAACGATAATAGCGCCTGCAGCAGCTGCAACCGCTTCTTCAACTTCGCCTACAAAATCGAAATATCCGGGGGTATCCAAAACATTTATCTTATAACCTTCCCATTCGATGGGAACAACTGATGTGCTTATCGAGAACTGTCTCTTCTGTTCTTCCTTGTCATAATCGCTGATGGTATTTCCGTCACTTACCTTACCCATCCTTGTGGTTATACCCGAAAGGTAAGCCATTGCTTCAACCAGGGTTGTTTTACCGCACCCTCCGTGACCAAGCAGAACAACGTTCCTGATCTTATCACCGGTGTAAACATTCATAGATTGTGTCCTCCAATACATTTATGTAGTGTTACTGTCAAAAACAGTTATAAATATTTTAATAAATTTCGACCGGTTATGCAACTGTTTTTGTATATTATTACCATATTTCTCAATGTATCAGAAGCGATCTGCCTGTCATCTCCTTAGGCTGGGGAAGCCCCATGATCTCAAGCAGAGTAGGTGCGATATCGGCAGGACACCCGCCCTCTCTTAGTCTTATTTCAGGCGAACAGTTATACAGTATGAAAGGGACCGGGTTGTTCGTATGGCAGGTGTCCGGAGCTTTAGTTTCACTGTCCGCAAGATGTTCCACATTTCCGTGCGTCGAACAGATGAAGAGGACACCTCCGTTCTCCTCTATCGCCTCACATATATACCCTACGCATTCATCCAGTCCTTCGCATGCCTTCACTGATGCATCCATGTCTGCGGTATGTCCTGTCATATCCGCATTTGACATGTTGCAGAGTATGAAATCATATCTTCCGCCCTCTATATTTTCAATAAGCTTCTCGCACACCGAAGCCGTGTTCATCTGAGGACTGTCGGCATATGAACTTACATCCTTCAGCGACCTTAATATGATGCGTTCCTCGCCGTCATATATATCTCTTTGATCACAGTCGAAAAAATATGTTACGTTGGGATAATTCTCCGATTCCGTAAGACGCAGCTGCGTTTTCCCGCACGCTGCCAAATATGCGCCGAAATTGTTCTCTATCGGCTGTCTCTCAAATGCTATGAACTTATTCTCTATCGCGGGATCATAGTCATTAAAGCATACGAAACGCACACTCAGTTTTGTGTCACGCTTGAACATACGGAATTCCTCGTCGCAGAACGAACGCGTAAGTTCCCTCGCCCTTTCGGATCTGAAGTTAAAAAAGATGACCGCATCATCATCATTTACTTCGCCAACGGGAACACCGCCGTTTACTATCACCGTCGGTTTTATGAATTCGTCAGTTTCGCCGTTGTCGTATGCGCTCTGAACGGCTTCCGCCGCATTTGCCGCCTTATTGCCTTCTCCCTGGGTTATCGCAAGATATGCCTGTTTGATCCTGTCGAAATTGTTGTCGCGGTCCATCGCATAATAACGGCCGCTAACGGTTGCTATCTCTCCGACTCCGAGTTCCCTCATTTTGGTCTGAAGCCTTTCAACATAGCCAAGCCCGGATCTTGTGGCGGTATCCCTGCCATCCGTAAAACAGTGTACATAAACACGGTTTATATCGTTCCTCCCGGCCATTTCCAGAAGTGCATACAGATGATCCGTATGAGAATGGACACCTCCGTCCGAGAGCAGTCCCATAAGATGCAGGCTTGAATCATTACGCCTGCAGTATCTCATGGTCTCAAGCAGTACTTCGTTGTTGAAAAAAGCACCGCTGCTTATCTCCTTGTTTATCCTGGTCAGTTCCTGATAAACGATACGTCCCGCACCGATATTGGTAAAGCCGGCTTCTGCATTTCCCGCCTGTCCGTTCGGAAGACCTACCGCCATACCGGCGCTCAAGCCCCTTACGAACGGATAATTCCTCATAAGCCGGTTCAATTTCGGCGTTTTGGCTTCATAAAATGCATTATCTTCAATTGCTTCGGTTATACCTATACCGTCAAGTACAAGCAGTACAGTAGTCGCCTTCATAATAACTCCGCCAAAGTTTAAAGCTCCTTCTGAGCCCGGTCAAACATTTCATATATCCTGATCTTGCTCGAATCATTTTCATTCATTCCCGTAAAGATCGCACCATACATGTTCTTGTTCGCATCATAACGAGTTATGTTTACGAAAGTATGGATAACATCCTTTGTCCAGAGCATAAGATCCATTTCATATATCGAATTCATCGCAAGAGCAGCTTCACATCTAAAGCCCATACCTTCCTTGCTTATATCGATAATATCAACGGGAAGCTTCATGCCTTCGGTCTCACCGACCTTCTTCATAACAAGGTGCGCATTAAGCACCATCCTTCTGCTCTTTCTTTTTTCTTCCATTTTGCTGCCTCCTCCTTTAATATGTAATGCCCCCTGAATGAGAAACGTCATATCGCTCCTAACTTATGAACATGGCGTCTCCGAAACTGAAAAACCTGTATTTCTCCTTTATCGCCTCTTCGTAGGCGTTAAGTACATTCTCTCTTCCCGCAAGAGCGCTCACGAGCATGACAAGAGTTGATTCGGGAAGATGAAAATTTGTTATAAGGCAGTCAAGGATCCTGAACTTATAACCCGGATATATAAAGATATCGGTCTCACCGTTTCCGGCACTTAGCCTTCCGTTCTCATCCGCAGCACTCTCTATCGTCCTGCAGCTCGTGGTCCCGACACAGATTACGCGGTTACCGTTATCCCTGGCCATGTTTATCTTCTGTGCCGCCTCCTCGCTTATCATATACATCTCGGAGTGCATATGATGTTCGAGTATGTTTTCTGCCTTTACCGGGCGGAAAGTCCCAAGCCCCACATGAAGTGTTACATAGGCTGTCTCTATCCCCTTTTCTTCCAGTTCCTTAAGCAATTCCTTCGTAAAGTGAAGGCCTGCAGTAGGCGCTGCCGCCGAGCCGTCGTATTTTGCATATACGGTCTGATATCTGTCCTTATCCTTAAGTTTGTGAGTTATATAAGGAGGGAGCGGCATTTCTCCAAGCTTATCAAGTATTTCCTCAAAGATGCCCTCGTAGGAAAACTTCACCAGCCTGTTACCCTCGTCCACAACATCCATTATCTCGCACTTTAACAGCCCGTCACCGAAAACAACCCTTGCTCCCGGTCTTAACTTCCTGCCCGGCTTAACCAGTGCTTCCCAGATATCATCCTTAAGTCTCTTTAAAAGGAATACCTCCACATGTGCACCGGTATCCTCCTTGACTCCAAGCAGTCTTGCCGGTATTACTTTGGTGTTATTTAATACCAGACAGTCGCCTTTTTTAAGATAACTTCCGATATTTTTAAAGATATCATGGGATACCCTGCCGGTCTCCTTATCAAGCAGCAACAGCCGCGAAGCGGATCTGTCACTGATCGGATCCTGAGCTATCAGCTCCTTTGGAAGCTCAAAATAAAAATCCGATGTTTTAAGCCCCGTATCAGCCATCAGATCCCTTCACCCTTCAAAAATGCCGCATAACAGCGCTTTGCTTCATACACATCGGCTTTGCTCACGCACTCCCATGGTGCATGCATATTAAGTACGGCAACACCGGAATCTATAACGTTCATCCCATACAGAGCAAGGATATATGCTATGGTTCCGCCGCCGCCCTGATCTACCTTGCCCAGTTCCGCGGTCTGATAATTTACCTTGTCCTTATCGAGTATATCGCGAAGATATGCTATGTATTCCGCATTTGCATCATTGGAGCCGGACTTGCCGCGAGAACCGGTAAATTTGTTGAACACGACGCCGTTCCCGAGATAACATACGTTCTTCTTATCAAATGCGGATGCATAAGTCGGATCGAAGCCTGCACTTACATCCGAACTCAACATACATGATGATGCGAGGCATCTTCTCAGTTCCAGTTCGGAATAACTTCCCATCATCGACATGATCTCGGCAACGCAGTTCTCAAAGAATCTCGACTTCATACCGGTTGCACCGACGCTTCCTATCTCTTCTTTATCCACGAGGATACAGCATGCGGTCTTTTTAACTTCTCCGGCTTCAAGGATCGCACGTAATGACGGATATGCGCATACCCTGTCATCCTGTCCGTAGCCTAAGATCATGCTCCTGTCAAGTCCCGCTTCTCTTGCCCTTCCCGCCGGTACTACCTCAAGTTCCGCCGAAAGGAAATCCTCTTCATCAATATCATACGTTTTCTTAAGTATGTCAAGGATGTTGTTCTTAACCTTGTCCTTGCCCTTCCTGTCATCCTCCGCAGCTGCCTTTCCCCTGTTCTTTATAACGAGCGGCCGGTTGCCCACGATAATATCCAGAGCTTCTCCCTCTACCACCTTGGCACCCTTTTTGTCCATCTGCTCCTGCGCAAGATGTATGAGAAGATCCGATACGAAGAAAACCGGATCGTCATCATTTTCGCCGATATTAACAATAACAGTCGTTCCGTCTTTTTTTACGATAACACCGTGAAGAGCAAGTGGGATCGTCACCCACTGGTACTTCTTGACACCACCGTAATAATGCGTATCAAGATATGCAAGTCCGCCATCCTCATACAGCGGATTCTGTTTGATATCCATCCTCGGGGAATCTATATGGGCACCCAGTATGTTCATTCCCTCGCTCATGGGAGTCTTGCCTATCTTAAACAGAGCTACCGTCTTGTTCATCCATACGGCATATACCTTATCACCCGTTTTTATTTTCTTCTTTCCGTTAATAAGTGTATTTAGTTCAACGAAACCGGCATCTTCCGCTTCCCTTACTATCTCATCGACACATTCCCTTTCGGTTTTGCAGCTGCTGATAAAATCAATATAATCCGCCGAAAACTCCTCTGCTTCCTTAAGCTGCTTTGCCGTGTAGTTTTCCCATGAATTCCTGTTTTCCATTTTTTCTCCGTCAACTCCTTAATGTTACATCATATTTATTCTTAAGATCTTCAAGAAGAGCATTCACAAACCCGTCTATCGTCTGAGCGCCGAATTCCTCGTCGCCCGGTGTATAAACGACCGAAAATGCCATACTCTTCTTATCTCCAAGCTGTGCGCCCTCATAGACATCAAAAAGTTCAACATCCGTTATATATTCACAGCTGTTCTTTATCTCCTTCTCGATCTGGGCACAGGTGATATTCTTCTTCATCACGAGGCACAGATCCCTCTTTTCCTCCTGGAATTTCGGAAGCGGTGTAAAAGTCTGCTCCCTGCCGTAATACTTTTTAAGCTTGTATAAGGACAGTTCAGCCACATACGAGTCCACCCTCATATCCAGTTCATCTATAAGTTCATACATGACCTGTCCGAGATAACCTATCTCCTCTCCGTTGCATAAGATCTTTGCGGTCCTGTACGGATGAAGGAAGGTCTTCTCGCATGCTTCGTATTCAAACTCTGTTCCGAGCGTATCGGCAATGACTTCTGTCAGTCCCTTGATCGTAAAGAAGCTCTCCTCCTCTCCGAAACACCCTATACATACGGTCTCAAGTTCATCCGGATATTCGGTAAGAGGAAGTGACTTCGGAACAAAGATATTCCCTATCTCATAGATACGTCCCGAAAGTATGCCTCTCTTCTGATTACGCTGCATAGCCTGGATCATCTGCGGAGCGAGCGTAGTCCTCATAAGGGACAGATCCTCGTTTATGGGATTTAATATCCTTATCGCATTTCTCTCCGGCGCATCCTTTTCAAGCCTTATAAGGTCAAAGCAGGCAGGCGAGAAGAACGAATAGTGTATTCCTTCGCTCGCTCCCGCCGCACATAATGCGCGTTTTATCTTAAGTTCGGTCTTCTGCTCAAGATCATATCCTCCGAGTGTAACCTCAGCCGTAGGCATGAACGTCGGGACAACATGATCGTATCCGTACATCCTTATAACTTCTTCGGCCACATCCTGATATGATTCCATATCCTCACGGTAAGCCGGCACCATAAGGGTAAGTTCATCCCCGTTTAACTTCGGATCAAAATTCAGTCCCTTAAGTATCCTTAATATATCATCTGTGGGTACCTCTATCCCGAGGACTCCGTTCACTTTTTTCACACTGACTTTAAGTTCGGAAGGTTCTATCGAATTGCCGGTATTTGTATCGACATGAGTTGAGCTTACCTTTCCGCAGTCAAGTTCCTCTATAAGATGAAGTGCTCTCTTCATAGCCATCACGGTAGTATATTCATCCACTCCCTTTGAAAATCTTGCGGATGAATCGGATGTTTTCCCCAGAGCCCTTGAACTCTTCCTGATATTGTCTCTTGCGAATTTTGCGGCTTCAAACAGTACTTCGTTCGTAGTATCAAGTATCTCGGAATTGAGTCCGCCCATTATGCCCGCAAGTGCGACCGGCTTCACTCCGTCGCAGATAACAAGGTTATTGTTCGTAAGCGTCAGTTCCTTTTCATCAAGTGTTACTATCTTCTCTCCGTCATTTGCACGCCTTACGTTGATCTGATCTCCTTCAAGATATGCATGATCAAAAGCATGCATCGGCTGTCCGAGCTCATTAAGGATATAATTAGTTATGTCAACCAGATTCGATATCGGTGTCTGACCGATAAGAGCAAGACGGCGACGCATCCACGCGGGAGACGGTGCGATCTTTACATCATATACATAATGGCCTATATATCTGGGACATACATCGGGTGCATCTACGTTTACCTTAAAACCTTCCTTCTTAACATCGGTTTCGGTATAGTCAAGTGCCGGTTCATGAAGAGCGGTACCAAGAACCGCAGCCACCTCTCTTGCTATCCCGAAGATGCTCTGACAGTCAGGCCTGTTTGCGGTTATCGCTATATCAAAGATCCAGTCATCAAGGCCAACGATCGGCTTAACATCCTCTCCGGGCACGGCATCATCGGGAAGTACCAGAAGCCCGTTGTATCCGGCTCCTTCGTACAGATCTTCCGTAAGACCGATCTCCACTCCGGAACACAGCATTCCGTAAGAATCATATCCTCGCAGCTTACCCTGACCTATGGTCATCACTCCTTCTACTGTAACATGATCCTTGGCCGTTGCATAAACGGTCGCTCCGATAAGAGCGAGCGGGAACTTGCCTCCTGCCCTTACATTATCCGCTCCGCAGCATATCTGCAGCACTCCTTCGCTTCCTGCATTTACCTTGCACAGATGAAGATGAGTATCCGGTATCGGCTCACACTCCTCAACAAGTCCGACAACGACCTTGCTTATGTCATGTCCGACCTCATACTTCTCCTCTACTTCAAAGCCGCAGGAGAACAGCTTCTCCTCCAGTTCATCCACGCTTACATCTATATCCACATAGTCCTTTAACCAACTCAACGGTACAAGCATTTTATTTCTCCTTTATCCTTAATATTCCGATCATTCTCTTATCTGTTCAAGCACTCGCATATCCGATTCAAACAACAGCTTTATATTGTTTATGCCGTACTTGAGCATGGCTATACGTTCAATACCGATACCGAAAGCAAACCCGCTGTAGATATCGGAATCTATTCCGCATCCCTCAAGAACCTTCTTATTTACGACACCTGCTCCGAGGACCTCTATCCAGCCTGTCCCCTTACACAGTTTGCAGCCTTTGCCATGACACTGGAAACAGCTTACATCAACCTCTACCGAAGGCTCTGTAAACGGGAAATACGAAGGACGCAGTCTCGTGCTCGTTCCCTCTCCGAATATCTTCTTTACAAACTCATCAAGCATTCCCTTTAAGTCACAGAGAGTTATGCCCTTATCTACCACAAGTCCTTCCATCTGTGAGAACATTGGAGAATGTGTCGCATCATCATCCGACCTGAATACCTTACCGGGTGATATTATCTTTATCGGAGGCTTCTTGGCTTCCATAACGTGGATCTGTCCCGCGGAAGTCTGTGTCCTTAACAGAAACTTGTCCGAAAGATAAAACGTATCCTGCATATCTCTTGCAGGATGATCGTCAGGCGTATTAAGAGCCGTAAAATTATAGTGATCGGTCTCTATCTCTGTCCCTTCATATATGTCAAATCCCATGGAACCGAAGATGTCGACTATCTGCTCCCTTATAAGTGTGTTCGGATGAAGATATCCCATTGCAGGCTTTTTCGCGGGCATTGTAACATCTATCTTCTCGGACTCGTATTTAAGCCTCATCTCCTGAGCCTTAAACTTCTCGTCCATCTCCTCAAATACACCCTGTGCCCATGCTTTTACTTCATTTACACGCTTGCCGTATTCAGCCTTCATTTCATTCGGTATCCTGCCCATTTCACGCATGAGGCTTCCTACCATACCGGTTTTGGAATCGAATATCTTCTTCCTGTATTCAAATACGCTCTTGGAAGACTCCAGTTTCCCGAGTTCACTGCGTATCTCTTCCTTTATACCGTTAAGCTTCTCGCTCAGTTCATTTAATTCCGACATTTGATCTCTCCTTACTGTTACTTATTTGTGCTTCCAAGATATGCGGCTCTGACCTTCTCATCATTAAGAAGTTCGGCGCCCGTTCCCTCCATTGATATCTTTCCGTTCTCAATGACATACGCCCTGTGGGCTACGTGCAGCGCCATGTTCGCATTCTGCTCTATAAGAAGTACCGTCGTACCGGCACTGTTTATCTGTTTTATTATCTCAAATATTCCCTGGACCACGATCGGCGCAAGTCCCAACGAAGGCTCATCCATCATCAGAAGCTTGGGCCTTCCCATGAGCGCCCTTCCGACTGCGAGCATCTGCTGTTCACCGCCCGATAACGTTCCGCCTTCCTGCCACGAACGTTCCTTAAGTCTCGGAAAATACTCATATACCTTCGCGATATCTTCTTCAAGTTCGTCTTTTCTTAAATATGCGCCTATCTTAAGGTTCTCGATCACGGTAAGATTTGGGAATATCTTTCGTCCCTCGGGTACCATCATAAGGCCTTTGGAAACAATATGTGTCGGATTCTTGCCGGAAATATCCTCTCCCTCAAATATGATGCTGCCGCCTCCCGGTCTTACAAGTCCTGATATCGCCCTTAACGTTGAACTCTTTCCGGCACCGTTGGCACCTATGAGCGTTACTATCTCACCGGCCTTTACGTTAAAGCTTATACCGCGTACAGCCTCAATACCGCCGTATCTAACCTGCAGATTGTCTACCTGTAATACATTTTCACTCATTTTCCGCTTCCTCAGCCACTCCCAGATAAGCTTCTATAACATGCTTATTATTCTGTACTTCTTCGGGGATACCCCGTGCGATCTCGCTTCCGAAATCTATTACATAGATATAGTCGGATATATTCATAACGAGATCCATGTGATGTTCTATAAGAAACACCGTAAGATCGTATTTTTTTCTGATCTGTCTTACAAAATCGGCCAGTTCTAATGTCTCCTGCGGGTTCATTCCGGCCGCGGGCTCATCAAGCAGCAACAGCTTCGGCTTGGTCGCAAGAGCCCTGGCTATCTCAAGACGCCGCTGCAGTCCGTAGGGAAGGCTTACCGCGAGTTCATCCTTATATGTATCAAGCCCCTGTTCCTCAAGAAGAGCCATCGTCTCATCTCTCATCCGCTTCTCTTCCGCTAGATTTCCCCGAAACACTGCCGAAAAAACTGTCTGCTTCGCATGCTGGTGTTTTGCGATGAGCACATTTTCAAAAACTGTCATGCTCTTCCACAGACGGATATTCTGAAAAGTCCTTGCGATCCCCATACCTGTTATCTCGTCGGGTGTGGGAGAAAGCACGGCTTCATTTTTATACTTATCCTCATTCTGTCCCTTATAAGATTTCGCCGCTTTGCCGGTCGGATGGTTACGTACTATCGGCTTACCCATGAACTCGATAAGACCGTTCGTCGGCTGATATACTCCAGTGATACAGTTAAAGGCCGTCGTCTTTCCAGCTCCGTTTGGTCCTATGAGGGCGATTATCTTATTCTCAGGGACTTCAAGCGACAGATTGTTTACGGAAACAACGCCCCCGAACTGCATTGTTACATTTTCAAGTCGTAACGCATTTCCCATGGCTTACTGTTTCCTTTCCTTTTTCTTAAACCTGTTAAGAAGAGCTCCTATGTTTATCTCGTTGCTGCCCATTATCCCCTGTGAAAAGAACAGCACGATCACCATTATGACTATAGAGAATATGACCATCCTGAATCCGTTTCGAAGAAGCGGTACCTTAAAGCCGCCTATATACTGCTCGCTGTCAAGGAATCTTAACCACCATTCCGAACATGCAACATATAAAAACGTGGCGAGCACGCTTCCGCTCACCGAACCTATTCCTCCGATAACAACAATAAGCAGGATCTCATAAGTCATTACGGATGTGAAAGCCTTAGCCTGAGCATTTGCCACATACATTGCAAACAATGCTCCTCCTACACCCGCAAAAAAACTGGAAATCACAAATGAAAGCATCTTATGTTTGAACAGATTGATGCCCATCGCTTCCGCCGCGACCTCGTCATCACGTACAGACTTGAATGCCCTTCCGTATGAACTGTTTATCAAAAGCACAATGAGGACTATACATAATGATACGATCAGGAACGGCACGAAAGTTGACAGCCTGAGTACTATCTGCCCCGATGAGTTCGTTATGTTAAAGCTTGAAAATGTTGGGAAACCCTTGATCATGTTTGCTCCGTTCGTTACCTTCCCAAGCTTCTGCCACTGGAAGATCGCACGAAGTATCTCCGCAAATCCGAGCGTTGCTATGGCAAGATAATCACTCTTGAGCCTCAGTACCGGAATACCTATAAGATACGCAAATACTCCGGCCACGCAGCCTGCCAGTATAAGCGCTATCAGACAGCTTAAGATCATGCTTACGGCGCCTCCCGCTCCGCTTGTACCGAACAGTTTCCCAAGTACATCCATGAGCGAAGAATCAAACGCACAGCCTCCGAAGAGGTAATATACCTGCTCCTTCTGGTCTGCCGGGACCATCAGTATGGCGTAGGTATATGCTCCCAAAAGCATGAAGCCGGCCTGACCTAATGAAAAAAGTCCGGTAAACCCGTTTAACAGGTTCATTGATACCGCAACAAGAGAATAAACGGCTGCTTTCTTAAGCACCGTGAACAACGGGCTCGTAGGCTGAAACACCTGAGGGAGCCCCGGTATCAGAGCACTTATGTTTTCCAACAATATAACAAAGAGCAATAATACGGAAATGCCGATAACGGCTGAAAATGATTTTTTCTTCTGTTTCATGATCTACACCTTATCCGTGGCAGCTTCCCCGAAGAGACCCTGCGGTTTAAAAACAAGTATTATTATCAAAAGCGCAAACGTAAACGCATCCGAGAAGACCGATACATCCCATGATGAAGGCAGTCCCTTGATTATCGTTTCGCAGATGCCTATAAGAAACGCTCCAATAACGGCTCCGGGTATCGAACCTATACCGCCGAAAACCGCTGCCACAAATGCCTTTAGTCCCGGCATCGCACCGGCCGTAGGTGTTATGGCCGGATAATTTGTAAAGAACAGTATGGAACCGATAGCCGCCAATGCGGAACCGATAACAAATGTTGCGGATATGACTCTGTCTATCCTTATCCCCATGAGCATGCTGGTCTCAAAATCCTTGGATACAGCCCTCATGGCCATACCGACCTTGGTATGGTTGATGAGCTGAGTCAGAGCGAAAACAAGCACTAGCACAAGGAACGGAGTGATTATCACCACCCATTTTGTATGTGTGCCCGCAACATTGACCGTACTTGATAAAAAAGGAATATCCGGATATGTCATCGGCTGTCCTCCGGTCACGTAGGTCGCGGTATTCTGGAGCAGATAACTCACTCCAATCGCCGAGATCATGACCGACATCCTGGGTGCTTCCCTGAGCGGCTTGTATGCTGCTCGTTCTATCGTAAAGCCCAGTAATACCGTCAGGATTATCACAAGAGGAAGCGACACGCTTATCGGGAGCGTTGCCGTGAAATAGATCCCCATGAGTCCCGCTACCATGAACACGTCGCCATGTGCGAAATTGATAAGACGCAATATACCGTAAACAAGCGTATATCCGATTGCGATCAAAGCATATTGCCCGCCGACCGAAATACCGGAGAGCAGTACCGAAATGACATATTCCATAAATATCACCCTTACTTTTGATTATTTGTTTCCGGAACCGGTCTGAACCTTCTCAAATGCCCATGTGCCGGAAGCGGTATCTGCAGTCTTGATATACGCGGTATCACGTACTGCATCACCGACAGCATCAAATGCTATGGATCCCGAAACGCCGTCATACTTTACATTGGGTATGGCTGCCTTTATCGCCGCCTTGTCTCCGGATCCTGCAGCCTTGATGGCTTCAAGTGCCACATAATATGCATCATATCCCATTGCCGTGACCGCGGATATGGTATCATTACCACCGTTAGCCGTCATTGCATTGGAATCACTGTTTATATAATCCTTGATGCCCTTATCAAATGCTTCCGAACCGCCCTCCTGATAGAAGGTTGAAACATAGAGCTTAAGGTTGGTTCCCTTTGTGGCTTCAAGGACCATATTATCATCGAGCGTATCGGAACCTAAGAAAGGTATATCGATATTAAGTGAATTCGCCTGCTCCATTATCTGTTTTGCGTAAGCTATCGAAACGGGTGTGAATATAACGTCTGCGCCCTCACTCTTAGCCTTGTTTAAGTACGATGTGAAGTCTGAGTTGTTGGTCGGGAAAGAGTCTGCTATAACTTCACCGCCCGCTGCTTCAAACACCTGCTTAAAGAATGCAACAAGACCCTGATCGTATTCGTTTCCGTTCTCACCGAGACAGTATGCCTTCTTGGCCGAGAACTTATCCATTGCAAAGTTTGCAAGAACGTCAGCCTGGAAATTATCAAGGAAACATATCCTGAAATAATAATCGTTTCCTGCTGTTACGTTAGGATTCGTACAGGTAACACCGATAGCCGCAAGACCTGCCTCTTCGAACTTGGGGCCGCCTGCCATCGAAACACCCGAGCCGTATGATCCGAGCACAAGTGAAACATCCTTTCCTACAAGTTCGGATGCTGCTGACGGTGCCTTGTCCGCAGAAGAACCGTTATCTGCCATTACCAGTTCTATCTTGTATGTCTTGCCTCCGACTTCCACTGTCGGTGTCTCGGCATTGGCATACTGCATACCGAGGATCTCCTTCTTGCCGCCCGAAGCGGAATCTCCGGTTGAAGGCTCAAAGACTCCGATCTTTATCGTATCGCCGGATCCTCCCGCAGCCCCCGAACCACCTGCCGCACCGCAGGCAGTCATGCCAAAAGCAAGAACAGTTGCCATCATGATTGCTGTGATTTTCTTCATAACTTTTCCTCCCTGTATAAAAAAATACTATAAAATTTTATGTGTTTTCACATAAAAAGTCAAGAAGACCAAAAGAAACTGCCTCGATAACAAGGCAGTAAAAAAAGCCCCGAAATGCCGACTCTTGAATTTTGACTCCTAGCAAAATGCCAGGTGGGTTACCGCAAACAGATTTCTGCCTTCCACCGATAAAATGAGGCCTGACATACGTCTGAAGATATAGGATTCCCGTTTAAAGTGATGTAGGTTCAAAATATCAAGAAAAACCGGACACTTCAGGTTACA
>ONRZ01000010.1 GCA_900320345.1 uncultured Lachnospiraceae bacterium
TCAGTATCAGAAATATCGCTGCCGAGCATGAACTTCCCATTACCATGCCTTTAGGCATCCAGTTTCTGTAATCAGTTTTCATAATCTCAATCCTTTCCTTATAAACTTCTAAAATAAGCTGCATATCCATGCTGCCAGGGCCGAAGCCGCCGGAAATATGACGAAAAGCTTGAGCAGCTGGCTCTTTATGTTATATCCGTACTTCCTGCCGCTGTATACGCTTTCAACCTCTGGGAAATAGAACTGGAAGAAATGGAATTTCATAAGAAGAAAGTAATCAAAGCAGATCATGTCATAGATCTTATAGATCGCAAAAATAAGGTAGAATCTTAAGAAAAACCGGATAAATGTATAGCCGCTGCGAAATCCGTCCCAGATGGAGACTATACCGGTACCGATGATCAGCAGGAAGCTGAACACCATGAGCGTCCACCCGATTGTCCTTGCTCCGTAGAAAAGTTCCTTATCACGCGGTCTTATTGCCTCCTGCGCTTCTTTGGGAGCCGAAGAAAAGAACTTCTTATCCTGTATAAAAGCAACCGCGGCAAACATCATGATAGTGATCGCAACGCAAAATACGATCGACAGAAATATGGTCAATAACATAATTCAAACCTCTACACGTATAAGAATCATTAAGCAGGCTTTGCATTCCATTATGAAACCAGGGGACGGTTCCTCGTTTCCTCCTGTGCTGCATCCCGTGCAGCCGTCGCATGAGTGTCCCTGACTGCATGTTTCCGTAAATTCAATCCTCTTTATAGTACCCGTGTGCTCGAGGAATTCTATGTCCCGCTTCACTTTTTCGACCGAAGTGCCAAGATCCATGGCGAGCATTTCAAGGGTTCGCGATCTTCCGTCTTTTAATAATCTTATCAATTCTTCCATATGCTTTACCAAATGAGCAGGCCTATGCGATATGCGATCCCTGCTATGACAAGTGCCATTCCCGTATAGTAAAGTGCAATCCTTGCCGTCCATTTGGCGGAATGCGTTTCCTGATATGTGGCTGCCAGGGCAACAATACAGGGCATATTGAAGGTCATTGCAAAAACAAGAGCCAGCGCTTCCGGTTTCGGAACATTGGCAACCAGCAATTCATTTATATTCTCCGCTGCGGCTCCGCTTACGACCGAACCGACAGATATGGTACCGGAACCCGTAAAGATCGTGCTGAGCACTCCGAGGGCTCCTTCCTTACCGAGGCTTGATGCGATAAAGGCCATGAAAGTCTGCCATCCCATGCCGAAGAATCTGGTGACAGGTTCTATAAAGTGCCCTACCTTGTAAAGGATAGAAGCCGTGATATCTCCGGATGATGTGTAGGACAACAGCCAGAATGCCAAAGCTACTATGATCACTACCTTCAATGCCCTTATAAAAGTATCCTTGGTGCGGCCGAATACATATCTCAAAAGGGCACCCCACTTGGGCTTATGATAAGGAGGAAGTTCCATTATCATTCCGTATCTGTCTTCCGTCTTAACAAGCCTGCCGCCGAATATCTTGGCCGTTATCCACATATGAAGGATCATCACAAGCAGGATCACGCATATGATCACAGGCATCCAGGCTCCGAAAAAGAGGGTTGAGAGCATTGGGATGACTGCCCATGCAGCTCCACAGGGAACCGCCCATGCAAGTGCGATCGTGAGTACCTTCTGTCCCCAGTTGTCGATAACTCTTGTACCGGCAGCGCCGCCCATTGTACATCCAAAACTGATAAGAAACGGCATGACTGATTTTCCCTGCAATCCGAATCTGGCCATTGTATTGTCAAACACATAAGAAATACGTGCCATCACACCTATTTCCTCAAGCAGACCGAACACAAGTGTTACACCGAATACGAAGCCGAGCATCTGTACAATAAATGACACGGATCTAAGAAGTACATCGCAGATAAGTGCAGCGATAAACGCCGGACAGCCCGCAGACAACATGGCTTCATTAAGCGGATCCGGGACCTTTGCGATAAGCTGGCCTACCCCCATAAGAGGAAGGGCGGGTATGAAGGATGCGATAAGTCCCAGGATTATTATCAGCACCACTACGGGTTTGCCCCATATATGATGAGTGATAAGCCTGTCAAATTTACCAAGTGAAACCCCGGACTCTTTATTCTTTACCGTGCCCGACAAGAGTTCATCGATCCACTCGAACTTGCACTCTCCTGTCAGGACCACGCCCTTATCAACCTTAGAGAGCGATTCATCCAGGGCTTTTACATTCTCTCCCGTAAGCGCTGTCCTGATCTTTGCAATAACAGGTGCATCCCCCTCGACAGCCTTGGCTGCCAGCCATGTTTTGGAATACCCGGGGATCACGTTATCGGGTATGATAGCCTTTATACTGTCATAGTTCCCGATACTGTTATATCTTTTTTCAAGACCTGCCGGATCCAGCACGGTCTTTTCGCTTACCGCACGTTCAAGAGTCTTATAAAAAATATCATAGGATTTGGTGTCCGGAGCCGAGAATGACACAACGGGAATGCCGAGTTTCTTCTCAAGTTCTTTGGCATCGACCGACTTTCCCTGTTCTTTTGCCACATCGCTCATATTAAGGACAAGGAAACACGGGACCGTGATCCCTGCATAATCAGCCAGCATATAAAGGCTTCTTTCAAGCTGTGAGCTGTCAGCAAGAATGCAGACCACATCGGCCTTTCCCGAAGCGATATAGTCGCGGGTTATCATCTCTTCATCCGAATTGGCCGAAAGGCTGTAAGTTCCCGGAAGATCGGCCACCAGATATTTCCTTCCGCCGTGTTCGAAATTACCCTCCTTCTTTTCAACCGTTTTGCCCGGCCAGTTACCTACGTGCTGTTTCATCCCGGTAAGCGCATTGAAAAGCGTCGACTTTCCGGAATTGGGCTGTCCGAGAAGCGCTATCACTGTTTCACTCATGCCGTTTTCCCTCCAATCTCAACCCCGATCATTTCGCACTCAGATCTGTTGAGCGCGATCATGGTGTCCCTGGAATATACAAGAAGCGGTCTGTTCTTTTCGTTCTTGACCACCGTCACTGTACTTCCCGGCGTAAGGCCTATCGACGTGATCCTGCTCATAAAGCGCTGATCGCCGTCAAGGCTTTTGATGACTGCCACCGAATCCTTCCCAAGCTCTGATAGTTTTTTCATCATTTCCTCCTCTGTCATTGGTAATCATATACAAAAGTTAGCATTCGCTAACTTTTCATCAAAAAAAATCACCGCAGCGACAGCAATGTATAGCCGGCCGATGAGATAATGTCCGCAAGGTCTCTTTCTGTTTCTTCACGCTTGGAAAGGAGCTTTACTTCTTTATTGGCCAGATCCACCGATGCCCATCTCCCCTCCGTCTTATTAATGGCATTCTCAACCCTGCGTGCACAATTCGAACAATGCATTCCGTCCACGCTCAATGTATATTTGTACGGATAATTGTTTCTGTTTCTGTCCTTTACTTTTACTCTCTTATCGGCAGGAGTTCTGCTTCCGCAGCACGACGATCCGAAACGGATCCTTTTTACCGTTCCGTATAATGCTATAGACACGATAAGTATCAATGCCATGATTATTATGATGTTTCCCATTTAATTCCTCATATTTGATCAAACGTGATAGTTAGTCCTCGCTAACCATGTATGATAACACCTGTCTGTCCTTATGTCAATACCGCTGAAACAGTTACATCTCATATATCGATATAACAAAGGCAAATATCACGAAAGGATCGTGACACTGCCTTCCGTTGCGTTTACGAGTACCGTATCTCCGTCCTTAAGCTTAAGGGTCGCATCACCTGCCGCAAGGACCGCAGGTATGTTATACTCCCTTGCAACTATTGCCGCATGGGACAAGGTTCCTCCCGTATCCACTACTACGCCTGCTGCCAGGGCAAAAAGCGGTGTCCATTCGGGATCTGTATACTTACATACCAATATATCATTCTTTTCAAGGATGCACCGATCCCTTTTATCAGATCATCTTCTCCGGCAAGTGCATCTTTCATGCACTTATCCCAGTATGCTGCCGCGAATTCCCTTTTGTCTTTCCTGGTCTTAATGATATCCTTTTTATCTCCAAGGCCGCCCTGCTTACATACTTCATACAGTTCATCCGCGAAAAGGTATAGGAGATCATCGTATGAAACTTTTATAAACTCAGACAGCTGTCTTAACAGTTTCCTGCAATATTCAAATTCGGACTCCCAAAGATACTGGGTTGCCTCCCTGATATAGTGATAGTGTCTCAGTCCCCCGACACGTTTTTCAAACACACTGTATTTTGAAGGCGGCAGGACCTCCTTAACCCTATCCATGAGTTCATTAAAATGTGTCTCGCTCTCCTCTTTTGAAGCCACTGCCTCTCCGCCGCTTTTTAGCATCGGTCTTAATGTGTTGATGAACCGGTCGGGTTCCTCCCTCCAGGTCCTTGCGGTAAAACAGTAACAGTTAAAGTCAGACTTGCTGCCAAACCGGTCTATGAATCTTTTAAGTTTTTTCCCAAGTTCCGGATAAGAATCACATATCTTTTCATAATCCTTCTCCATGACAGTCCGTGTCATCTCCTCATCGCTGCCTATGTATATACACAGTTCCTTCATTTCCCGGTTTATATCCGCAGTCACATAACTCAGTCCTTCAAGGATGTCATATGCATTAAGGCTTTTGTCAACCTTCTGCAGATCTTTTGTTACCCTTCTGCTTTCGACCGCATTGGGGAAAAGGGCATACAGGAATCTGTCATAAGCGGTTCTCTCAATAAGATCCTGCATCCTCTTAAGTGCCTCACCGATATCCGAGGCGTTTGAATTTTGTCTTCCCTTCTCACGCTCAAATTCATCACGACATTGTCTTAGGGATTCATCTGCGGATCTTATATTGTTGTCGATATCGAGGACCTTTTTTAAATATTTCGGAACAGCGAAAATATTCTTCGTCACCCTGACTTTATTTCCCTGATATGACACTCCGTCTTTATCTATAGGATACATCCCACCCTTAAAGTCTATTCCTATCTCATTAAAAAGAGTATTCTTCTGTTCTCCGACAAGGCCGCCAAAATCATGATCCAGCGGATAATACGGAGTCGGAGTCTTCTCGAGATTAAAGAGCACTCCTTCCCTCGTTGCCCCCTTTGCTCTTTTCACCTTAGGATATCCCGCAAAATCATCATCGCTGAATACCTTAGTATTATTTTCTTTAAGTGTCGTGATGCTCCTGGCCTGTAAGATATAGATCTCACCGCCTGCCACAGCCCATTCTATATCCATGGGATGACCGTAGTGTTTTTCTATCCTTATACCCTCTGCCACAAGCCTCGAGATAATGTCCTTATCAAGGACTGCCCGCTTCCTTCTCTGTTCATCGACAGCAGCTCTTATCGTACCCTTATCGGCCCTGCTGTATATTATCTCTTCTTCCTTGGACCCTATGATCTGCCTTATTATCTTTCCGTCTCTGCCGCATATATATTCATCGGGACTGACTATACCGGATACAACCGCCTCTCCAAGACCGTATGATGCGTTTATATGGACGTTTTCCCTGTCCCCTGCGGGATCCGATGTGAACATGACACCGGCCGACTCGCTCTCGACCATCTTCTGTATCACGACCGCAAGCGCAACCTTTTCTTTATCATATCCGTAATTCTTCCGGTAACTGACCGCCCTGTCACCCCACAAAGATGCATAACAGGATTTTATCTTATCGTTAAGGTCCGATGATCCGTTCACATTAAGGTAAGTTTCCTGCTGTCCCGCGAAGCTTGCATCATCAAGGTCCTCTGCCGTTGCCGAGGATCTTACCGCAAGCCTTACATCATCCCCGCCGATCGAAATATAGAAATCCTCTATCTCTTTCTTTAAATCTTCCGGTATCTCTCCCTGTCTTATGGCTTCCCTTAGCTCTTCGGCACTTTCATATTTTCCGGGATCTATCCCGTTAAAGCTCATATATTCATCATAAGCACAGGCAAGCAGAACTCCTCCTCCCGGTATATTTATACCGGCTCCGGTCATCTCCCCAAGGTTCGCTCCCTTTCCTCCGGCAGATCCGATATCCTCCTTTTTTATCTCTCCAAATGATCTTATGTTTTTTGACATTTACGCTGCCTCCCTTGTTTTATACTGTTTGAGATTCATCCAATACATCCCATGCCCTCAGTCCTATGACGAGCGAAAGCAGGAGTGCCGCAAGGCTTGCCGCACTCTTGCAGTAAACAAGACCATTCAGTCCCATAAGTCGCGGCATGATAAGTGCTGAAGGTATCAGAAACGTTCCGTTCTCGGCAATGGTAACTATAGTCGCAAGGCCGAATCTTCCTATGTTCTGCAAAAACATCCCGCATAAAATGTAGAATCCCATAAAAGGCATTATCAGGCACTGGGCATGTATGATCCTTATGGCGAGAAGTGAAACATCATTATCCTTTGTAAATCCCGCAACAAGAATATCCGATTTAAAAAACAGGAATGCCACTGATACGACAAGAAATACGCTTACCGTTGCCAGCGCATATTTGAATGCCGTCTTTATTCGGCCGTATTTCCCTGCCCCGTAATTGATGGCACATATCGGCTGAAATCCCTGCCCAAAGCCAATGACCAGTGCATATGCGATATATGATACGCGAAGCGCTATCGTAAGTGCGGCGATGGCATAACTCCCAAAAACGCCGGCCACATTATTAAGTATCACAGAAGATATAGAGCTTATCCCCTGCCTACAGAAGTTCGGAGCTCCTCCCGTAAGGATCTTTCTTATGTTCTCTGCATTAAGCTTTGCCAACCGCAGCCTGATCTTTACATTTCCGTTCCTTTCGGTGCTTAAGAACAGGACGATGCATCCGCTTATCTGCCCCGCCATGGATGCAAGCGCTGCTCCGGCAACGTCCATTTTGAGTACAAGAATAAAGACCGGATCAAGCACCATATTAAGGACCATTCCGGCAAGCAGACCGATCATGGAGTCGCGTCCGGATCCCGCAAGCCTTAACTGATTACTGACTGTGGCCGCCTGAAGAAGCCCGTCGCCTGCGCCAAGCAGTATCGACAGCCTGTCTGTAAAGGGAAGTCCGAAAAGCACAATAACCGATCCTGTAAGGAGAGCGATAAGAACTCCGGTGGCTGCCATCCTTTCCGCCGATCCTATATCCCTCTTACCGAGACTTCCCGATATATGATTACCGCTCCCGTATCCGAACCAGAATCCTATAGCCTGTATCACGGAAACAAAAGAAAATACTATTCCCACCGACGCAGTAAGGTCAACGTTATCAAGTTTCCCGACAAAGTAGGTATCCGTCATGGAATAGACGGTACTGACCATCATACCGATCATCGAAGGAATGGCCATCCTTACAAGAAGCGGATATACAGGCTCACCTGTCAGCTTTCTTATTCTTTCTTCTCTTTTCGCTCCATCGTCATTGTTCATACTCTTTTGCGTATGCAGCCTCCGTATTAAATACCTATGAATCAACCTTTTCGCACTTAAAGAACCTGTCTGTTTCCGCTTCGCAGAAAACCCTGTATATTTCCTCAAAATGCTCTTCGCCTATGAGTTCTGAATTAATAAACAGCATACCGGCCGCCCTTGCGATGCTCATTATCTTTTCGGCGTCACACTCTATCCTGTAACCGTTTTCTTCCCAGAAAGATATCATCCTCTCAAGAAAGGCCTTATACAGATTAAAGCTTCTGTCGCTTCTGTTGTTCTGAAAGAAACTTATCGTATCGCTTTCACTGTTTTTAAAGGCTTTGTTCTGCTTTAAGTGCATGCCTTCCTTATACAGAAGATCGATAAGAAATCTTCGCGGATCATCCAATGTTTTTTCTCTCTCTTCGTATATAATATCCGTTTTTTCTCTGATCCTTAAAAGGAACAGATCTTCAACAAAATCATCCTTATCCTTGTAAAAGGTATAAAATCCTCCCTGGGCTATGCCGACTTCCCCGGTAAGCTGCCTTATGGATATATTTCTGATCCCGTTCTCTGCAAGAAGCTTAAGTCCGGTTCTCCTGAGCCTCTCCTGTAATTCTTCCCGTTCTTCCTGAGTAAAAGCTTTTCCCATATAGTCTACCGCCTTCTGTCCTTTATAGGTTAGGTATTGCTAACCTATGCTATGAACATTTTATCTTATTGTTCATAGCCTGTCAAGCGTAATATGAAACAAGGGGACGCTTCCTCGTTTCGCGTCCCCTTGTTTCATATTCCCATCCCATATCGAATGATTTTGTGACGGGTTCTAAAAATGTCCGACCTTATTGATATTGATCTTATTTTAAGAATCCGTTTATTATCTGTTCTTCCGCTTCTTCTTCCGTAAGTCCGAGAGTCATGAGTTTGATTATCTGATCGCCCGCGATCTTGCCTATGGCCGCTTCATGCACAAGTGCCGCATCCACATCATTTGCCTCAAGTCCCGGCACGGCCAGTATCCTTCCGTCATCCATGATTATCGCATCGCATTCCGTGTGTCCCGAACACGGAGCGTTCCCGGTGAGCACGGCATCGAACTTCTGATATGAAGAATCCCTTGCAACGGACCTTGATACCACATCGGCATTGGAGCCTTCACCGTTCATGTCGACTTTATAAATACTTATCGCTCTCTGATCCCCATGCGTCATAAGGCGTTCTCTTACGATAAGCTTCGCACCCTCCTTAAGCTCCGCCCTGGTCGTGCGTTCAGTATCATCAACGCCCTTTATCTGCACCATCTCCATCTCACAGGTGCTGTTATCCTCCATATATACTTCCGTAACGGGATTTAATATCCTCTTGCCTTTTCCGTCACCCGATCCGTAATGCTTCTCAACGTATTTGACCTTTGAATCCTTACCCACAAAAAACCTGTGGATACCGTCATGCTGCGAATCCTGATTACCGCAGTTATCGATCCCGCAGCCTGCCACTATTATCACATCGGAACCTTCACCGATATAAAAATCATTATATACCGTCTCCTTTATCCCGCTTTCCGACATGACCACCGGAATATGTACACTTTCATTTTTAGTGCCCGGCTTTATCTTTATCGTAAGCCCCTGTCCGTCTTCCCGTGGGATTATCTCTATATTAGCGGTAGAGGCTCTTCCTGCGGACTTGCCGTTGGCGCGTATATTATACGCACCCTCCGGAACATCATGAAGATCCGCAACCTCTCTTAATATCCTCTTTTGTATTTCATCCATCTGAAGCATCGTTTACTTCTCCTTACATTTACTTAACATTTCCAGACACCATGCTGCATTCCCTGACCGCCGAAGGTGTATCCATGAGGCCGGGAAGTATCTCATCCCTGCTTCCGCCTTCTGCCAAACGTCCTTCCTTTATCACCATTATCTCATCGGCTATCTCGAGTATACGCTCCTGATGCGAGATAATAAGGATCGAACTGCCCTTTATATCCCTGCGCATTCCTTCAAATACCTCGATAAGATTCTTAAAACTCCACAGATCTATGCCTGCTTCCGGCTCATCAAACACCGAAAGCTTCGGTGCCTTTGCCAATATCGTTGCTATCTCTATCCTCTTAAGTTCTCCGCCCGACAGGCTTGAATTGACCTCCCTGTTGATATAGTCCCTCGCGCACAGTCCGACCGACGAAAGATACTTACAGGCATCCGCGGCCGATATCTTCCTGCCTGTCGCAAGACGTATCAGATCGAATACCTCGATACCCTTGAACCTGACCGGCTGCTGAAAAGCAAAACCGATCCCCTTCCTGGCACGATCCGTTATCGTCATATCCGTAATGTCTTCACCATCAAACAATATCCTGCCCTCATCCGGCTTCTCTATCCCCGCGATGAGTCTTGCAAGAGTGGACTTTCCCCCACCGTTCGGGCCTGTGATAACTATCAGCTTATCGTCGGGGATCACCATGCTGACATCCCTTATTATTTCCTTATGTCCCTCATCAGCATCAACACCGAACGAAATATTCTTTAATTCAAGCATCTTTATTCCTTCCTGTTATACCCATAACACTTTTTATCATGCTTCCTGCCGCTTAACGGCAAACCAAAACGCTTCTCCACCTCCGGATTATTAGGACGATGGAGAAGCGCGGTTAATTTCTCATTAAACTATATCCATATCCTATTCCTTCTTAAGCTTGTCGTATATAGGATATTTTACATCATATTCCTCATTTGCAACAACCGACTGCATGCCCTTCTTTGTGTTTATATTTACAACGATCGGAGCATTTAAGTTGACTGTCATCTTGGTAACATCCGCAGGTATCGTCATAGTTACAAGAACCAGTGCATTTTCCTCAGTCAGTCCACCGATCGTGGCTTCAATATTCTCGGTAAACTTCGGCGAATAACCGGGTTCCACGATAAGTGCGGGAACTACAGGCAATGCGAATGCAGGCTCATCAAGAGATACAAGGAAGTTCATTCCCCCTGCGGTATTCTTATCATTATCATACATCAGCGTAAACTTCTTAAGTTCCGGAAATCCCAAAATCCCTTCGGGAAATTCAATGATCTTATCATCCCCCACATCGATAGTACCAAACAGCTTAGTTGAAACCTCCATAATCCCACTCCTTTCATTATAAGATCACATTAAATTAGTTACAGCGTTGAATAACCGAAACCGTTACATATCGCATCAACCGGAACCCCCGAACTGCACAGTGGACAACTTGCCGGCTTATAACTCGTATAATCGGGAAGATCCCTGGTGGAATACAATGATCTTATCTGATAGCCTTCTACCTGTGTGGCAACGGAATAGATCGCCGATATCCCGACTACCTGTCCTCCGTAGAAACCCACAGATCCTACGGCACTCCTTAAAGTATCACCCGTAGTTGCCGTGTCGATAAGGATCAGAACCTTCTTGCCCCGTATCATATGCTGATTGTTCTCGCGAAACATCATCTGTCCGCTAACATTATACTCGGGGCTGGTTATATACATGGTCTGATGTCTGTTCGCCGAGATAATGCCTGCCTTGGTAAGCTTATTGGCAAGATATGATCCCACCACTTCCATGCCGTTCAGGCACAATATGGTATCGATTATATCCGACGATAAATACATCTCAGCCATTTCCTCACCGGTGGCCCTTGCCTCACGCTGGCGCGACTTCATATCGGTCAGATCCATGTAATAATTTACATGTGAATTGGGTGTAACGAAATGCCCCGGGATATAACGAAGCACTACGTCCTTATTCTTTGTGTAATCAATCTTCTTATAGTCCTGCATACGACCCCCTTGATATATTTGATAGATAAAAGTATAACACAATTCTACGGAAATTGCACAAATTTTTTGAAAATTTACGTAACTTTTCCGAATAGTTAAATAGTCTTATATATCCGTGCCCTTTCGCCCGCTGATTTTGGAAGTATCAGATAATCGCAGTCTGCATTTATTGCCGACTGACCGTCCCTTGACATCCTGTCGCCTATCATCAGTATCTCATCGGGAGCAAACCCGTTATCCTCCATTATGAGCTTAAGCCCTTTCGGACTCGGCTTAAGTTCATTTACCCTCTCATCCGTAGCGGCATACATCCCGTCAACGGTAAGCCCCAAAGCCTTTAGCTTATCCTCAATGGGATAGTCCGAAAAAATGAAGACCTTCTGTCCGCCTCTTCTGATACCTTCGATGATCTTAAGCAGTTCCCTGTCCGCGGTATCCGCAACTGCCTTAAGCGGCTTTTCATACATCCATGTTTCCACAGTGGTTTTTACTGTTGCGGCAGAACATTTCATAACCCCCGCAACATATCCGTACTGTTCATCCTCAAGCCCTGGCAGACCGGTATCTCCCTGTACATCCGCTGCACCCGTTCCTGCAGCTTTAGGTCCGGAAGATGACGCAGCAGTTATCTCATCCCAATTCTCCCTGACTTCCCTGAACTTCTTTATTACAAAAAGTTCCTTAATACGCCAAAAATGGCATAGATAATAGCTAAAAAGCATCCATGCCATTTTTATACGAAGTTTCCGCTGATAATACAGTGTCCCGTCAAGATCGAAGACAACAGCTTTATATTCCGTAAGTTTTTTTTTCATTTTTAAATTAAACTCCTGCAGGTAGTAAGAAAGGCTCCATCCCTGGGCATGAGGTGGCATCCGTTTACGGATGACGGAGTCCTGATGCCGGTAACAGGAAAGGTTCCATCCCCGGGCATGAGGTGGCATCCGTTTACGGATGACGGAGTCCTGATGCCGGTAACAGGAAAGGCTCCATCCAAAAGTTAAGGAATCCCAGATCCACAAAGGTAAGTACGAACAGGATCACACAGAGCAGTGCTATATATGCGATCAGCTTCTTCTCCCTGTACAGTTTCTCGGGCTTCTGTACCGCCGAGTCAGGCTTAAAGCTTATCCACAGATAGAAGCAGAAAAGTCCGAACACAAAAGGCATTGCCACCAGATACTCTATGCGGTATTTTACCATGAATATGCCAATGAAAAATGTGGCAGTCATTGCATAGAAAAACGTGGATACAAGAAGAGACTGTTCCGAATAATGCTTGAATGACTTCCTGTAAAGACCTGCCCTCTCGGGATCACCTATCATCCTGTATTCCGCAAATCTCTTGGTAGCCATGAGAAAAGCTCCTGCAAACCAGTAACCGATAAGTATGGAACTGGGCGGCTGATACTCGGAATTTATTATGAACCACCCGAGCAGCAGACGTATCATATTATTTATCGATTCGCTGAGTACATCAAGATACGGGATATCCTTGGTACGTATCGGCTTGACATTATACAGGACTCCCATCACGAGAAGCCATATCTCTACAATAAGAAACGGCTTGTTTATCGGGATCGCAAGCCCTATACCGATGATAATGCATATCGCATATTCGAGCATGACCAGCGAGAACTTCATGTTCTCGGACACAACCGGTCTGTTCTTCTTGGTAGGATGATATTTATCGAATTCGGCATCAAGCCACTCGTTTATAACATAGTTGGCCGAAGCGATAAAGCATGTCGAGAAAAATCCGAGTATGAACTTCCAGATATACTCTGCCGAAAACCCCGGCTTTGTCATAAGGATCGCTATTGCGATACCCGGCAGTATGAAAGCATTCTTTACCCAATGATCCGGACGTGCTATCTTGATGTATTTTTTCATAAAATGCTCCTTAGTTAATTCCTCTGTATATTCTCATAATCCGTGAAATAATTCTTAAAATATCTCACATTATCCTGTATGTCGCCCTTAAACACGGCCGATCCGGTAACGATCACATTGGCACCGGCTTCAAGAACCATACCTATGTTTTCCCTTGTTATACCGCCGTCGACCTCGATATCCGTATCCAGTCCGTGTTCATCAAGCATCTTACGAAGATCCGATATCTTCCTGGTGCATTTGTTCATATATTTCTGACCGCCAAATCCCGGTTCCACGGTCATTATAAGAAACATATCGTATTCATCCAGATACTGTTCGAGAACCGAAGTATCAGTCCCCGGCTTTATTGACAGTCCTGCCTTGCATCCGCATTCATGTATAAGAGCCGCAGCGGCATTCAGGTCCTCACATGCTTCATAATGTATCGTGATAATGCTCGCGCCCGCCCTTGCAAACTCACGGATATATCTGCGCGGCTGTACTATCATAAGATGTACGTCAAGCGGAGTATGCGTTATCTTCTGTACCGATTCCATGATGGGTATCCCAAATGATATGTTGGGAACAAACATCCCGTCCATAACATCCACATGGAACAGATCCGTTCCAGCAGCATCGGCCTGCCTCATATAATCTCCGAGACATGCAAAATCAGCAGCCAGGATCGACGGTGAAAGCAATATCATATCAATATCTCCTTAGATTTTTTAGTTCGGAATATATGAGCACGTAATTATCATAGCGTTCCCGTGATATCTGCCCGCGCTCCACTGCTTCCTTTACCATACAGTCCGGTTCATGCGTGTGCGAACACGGCTGAAACCTGCACCCTGTATAACTGATAAACTCCTCATAATGATCCTTAAGTGTCTCCGGATCGTCAATAAGAACATCAAAGGATGAAAAGCCGGGGGTGTCCATAATAAATGTATCATCTGATATTGGGATTATCTCGGAATGTCTCGTCGTATGTTTCCCACGCTCAGCTTTACGGCTTATATCACCTGTTTCCGCCTTCACTTCGTTCTGCAGACAATTGATAAGAGAAGATTTGCCCACTCCCGACGGCCCGGCCACACAGCTCAGCCTGCCCCTGAGCACGGATCTTAATTCATCGATCCCCTGGTTTTTTGTCGCGCATGTGAACAGCAGATCCGCACCGCTCTTTCCGTATATGCCGCTTACCTTCTCCTTGTCGCTGTCCTTTACAAGATCTTCCTTGTTGAATACGATAACAGCCCTGACATTCTGTATTGAGAACTGCAGCAGCAGCTTATCGAGCATTGTATAATTCGGTTCGGGATGAGTCAGCGCAAAAACAATAAGTGCCTGATCGACATTTGCAGCCGCAGGCCTTATCAGTATGTTACGTCTCGGAAGAATCCCGGTGATATTGCCGATATGCTCATTCTCATCAAGGATATCCGCCGTAACCTCATCTCCGACCATGGGCTTTAATCTGTCCTTCCGGAATATACCCTTGGCCTTGCACTCATATGTATTGCCGTCATCTGCATAGACATAATAAAATCCGGCTATACCCTTGATTATCCTTCCGTGCATGTTCTATTCCTTATTGAACGTCACCGCCACGGGTGCCGATGTCTGCCATTGTCCGTCCATTGTCTGATATGTAACGGTAACAACTCCCGCCGGTGAACTGGTTATGCCTGTCTTAACTGCCGTATACGGAAATGTATTTGTTGTGAACCTCTGGAGTTCTGCACCCGCAGCATCGAGCAGGACTATTATCGCATCCGATCCTTCCAGATATCCATCCGGTTTCTGTACTGTGCAGTTACAGGTATATCCCGCACCGCCCTTACTTATCTTAACGCTTACGCTGGATCCCTTCTCAACCGTCGTACCTGCCGCAACAGACTGTGAGATGACATTTCCCTTGGCAACCGTATCATTATTTTCCTCTGAAGCTTCACAGGTAAGTCCGGCTTCCACGAGCAGTGCTCTGGCAGTGGCTTCATCCTTGCCCGTAACATCGGGAACCTGAACTTCCTCAACATCCCTGCCGGCACTTATATATACCTGTATCGAACTCCCAAGCGGAGCATTTGTCGCTCCGAGAGGAGACTGTGAAATGACCTTACCCTTTTCAACCGTATCACTCGGCTGCTCAGCCATCGCAAACACAAAGCCTTCCGCTTCTATCGCAACCTTGGCCTCAGCCTCGCTCTTACCGACCACATCAGGTACCGCTGCTCCTCCGACCGGAGCTTCAGTTGCTTCAGGTGCCGTTTCGCTCCCCGCGACCTTGCCGCTGCTCACCACAAGAGTAAGCACGGAGTTTTCCTCAACTATAGCTCCTGCTGCCGGATCCTGTGAATCGATTATATCCTTTTCATACATCGTGGACTCGGCATACTTTGCCTTGGCGGTAAGATTTGCCGCCTTCAGTGCATTTGATGCCTCCTCCAGCGTCATTCCCACCACATTCGGGACTTCGGTCATACCCTCTTCAAGCACCGTTTCCGATCCTCCGGAACCCGGTATACCAAATACCTTGACAACTACGAATATCGCTGCGAGACCAAGGATGACCGCTGCCGCGATCATGAGGATGGTCATAACCTTCTCCATCTTGGGATCTACGTCATCACCCGTATCATTTGTATAATCCGGCTTTGATCCGGTCTTTTTCTTCTTGACCGGCTTACCGTATGCCGCTTCCTGATCCCTGTACTGTTGTTTGGGCATTGGCTGCTGGCTCTTCTGTCCGGACTGGCCCTTCTGTTTATTCTTTACCGCTTTCTGCTTATTCCTTAAGTTTTCAGCCTGGTCTTCGGGCCTCATCTGACTCTGCCTGCGACCGCCTGCCGATCTTGGATCCATCACATAATAAGGATCCTCCATGCCTTCCTCGGGCACATTATTATACCCGCCGTTCCCATACGGATCGTTATACTGCGGGGGATACATCTGGTCATTATAACCGCCGCCCTGATATCTCTGATTATAATAATACGGATCGTTATAACCGCCGTTTCCGTACTGGCCGCCATATCCCTGCCCGTACTGCTGCGGTTCATCATAACTCCCGTACTGTCTCGCATTATTGTAGCCTGCATATGCGGATTCAAATGACTCATTGCCGTACATGCTCGATGAAGTCTGCTGCCTTATTTCCCTGCGGTCTTCATCGGTGATCGCCTTGGTGCCTTCCGAACTTGCGGGATCGTTTATCACGACAAAATTCTCATCCGGACTTATGAGCGAATGCTTAAGGTCCTGCATGAGTTCGCTGACATTAGAATATCTCCTGTCGGGATTCTTCTGCGTACATTTGAAAATGATCTGTTCAACACTTACCGGTATCTCCGGCACATAGATCTTGGGGGATGGCATCTCCTCCTGGATATGCTTGATCGCGATCGCAACCGTGGTCTCTCCGTCAAAAGGAACACGTCCCGTAACCATCTCAAACAGCGTTATTCCTATGGAATAAATATCACTCTTGGCATCCGAATATCCGCCGCGCGCCTGCTCCGGAGAGGTATAGTGCACCGACCCCATAGCATGGCTTGTCTGCGTATCGGAACTTGCGGCCCTGGCTATACCGAAATCGGCCACCTTGACCTTACCTTCCTTGGATATGATTATATTCTGCGGCTTGATATCCCTGTGGATGATCCCGTTATTATGTGCAGATTCGATACCCATGGATACCTGTATCGCGATGCTCACGGCTTCCTTTACCGACAGCCTTATCTTCTTCTCTATATAACGCTTGAGCGTGATGCCTTCAACGAGTTCCATAACAAAATAATACAGCCCGTTTTCATCACCCACATCATACACGTTTACTATATTGGGATGCATAAGTCCCGCCGCTGCCTGTGCTTCAGCCCTGAACTTGCTGACAAAACTCTTATTTGAAGCAAATTCATCCTTAAGTACCTTGACAGCATCAAATCTGTTCAGCTTATGATCCTTAGCCTTATATACATCGGCCATTCCGCCGGCGCCGATCTTTTCCAATATCTCATAACGATCACCCAGTATCGTTCCCGGATTTAACATCATCTCACCTCATCTGCAAATGGTTCTATGATCACCACTGCAATATTATCCTTGCCACCGTTGTGATTAGCCATCCTGATCAGTTCCTCGACTATCTGGACAACATCCCTGCCGGCCTTCACTATCATGCAGATATCATCGTCATCAACCATATTGGTAAGTCCATCCGAACACATGAGGATATGATCGCCTTTCTTGATATCCACTTCAAAGAAATCGACCTCTATCCTGGTTGATACGCCTATGGCCCTTGTGATTATATTCTTATCGGGATGTGTTCTTGCGGACTCCCTGTCTATCTCACCCATCTTGATCATTTCTTCAACAAGTGAGTGATCCCTTGTGATCTGCTTTATATCATCATTTATTACATACAGCCTGCTGTCGCCCACATTGGCAACATACATGATATCATCCACTATCGTGGCTACCACGGCTGTAGTACCCATCCCCTGGAAATCCTTCTCTGCCTCTGCCTTCCTGAAAATCTCGGCATTTGCACACTCTATTGCTTCCTTGATGATCTTAACCGGCTCCGTGGATTCATTTATCATGACTTCACGTTCTATGGCCTTGACTGTATATGAAGATGCATAGTCTCCCGCATTATGCCCTCCCATGCCATCGGCTACGATGAACAGATTGGGAAGATTCCCCAAGGGAACCTCGCAGGAAAATATGCAATCCTGGTTGATTTTTCTCTTACGGCCGATATCGGTCTTAGAGAATGTTTTAAGCATCTTTTGTATCCTTTCTTAGGATGCGGCCTTCCGCACTTATAACCCTGCGTCTTAACTGGCCGCATGCGCCGTCAATATCCCGGCCCATTTCCCTTCTAATAGTAACATTTATATGATTTTTTTCAAGTTTATTTTTAAATGCAAGAACCGCCTGTTTCGTTGACTGGGCATAGTTTCTCTCCCTGACCGGATTGACCGGTATGAGATTTACGTGACAGTTAAGACCTCTAAGCAGCATGGCCAGTCCCCTGGCATCGTCATCGTTATCGTTCACTCCGTTAACGAGACTGTATTCAAATGTAAGCCTGCGCCCTGTCCTGTCAAAATAATACCTGCATGCCCCGATGATCTCATCAAGAGAATACTTATTTGCCACCGGCATAAGTTCACGTCTCTTTTCATCGCTGCATGCATGCAGGGATATCGCCAGTGTAATTGTCAGTTCCTCATCCGCAAGTTCCCTGATGCGCGGTACTATGCCGCAGGTTGACAGAGTGACGTTTCTCTGGCTTATATTAAGACCTCTTTCATCCGTGAGCATTCTTATGAACTTAAGCGACTCATCGTAATTATCAAGCGGTTCTCCGGATCCCATCATGACAACATTGGATATGCGGCTCCCGGTATCCTTCATTATCCCGTATATCTGCCCGAGCATTTCACCTGCGGTTAGGTTTCTCACAAGTCCGTCTATGGTAGAAGCACAGAACTTACAGCCCATCCTGCAGCCCACCTGTGTCGATACACAGACCGAGTCTCCATGCTCATAACGCATGAACACACTCTCAATGAGGTTGCCGTCGTGCAGTTCAAACAGATATTTTCTTGTCCCGTCCAGTGCCGATTCCTGAACCCTGTCCTTTTTGACCGTAAATATCTCATAGTCCTTTGACAGTGCTTCCTTAAGACCCCCGGGCACGTTTGTCATCGCATCAAGGCTTTCCGCCTGTTTACCGTGTATCCATCCGTATATCTGTGATGCCCTGAACTTCTTTTCCAAAAGCCCGGTCACTATACTTTCGAGTTCCCCGTATTCAATTGCGCGAAGATCCGCTTTTTCTTCCATATGGTCTAACACTGCTTCTTTTCAAATTTCGAGATAAAGAACCCGTCACAATCATGAACCCCGGGAATCAACTGGATATATCCCTTGCCCGATGTCCTGCATATAAGTGCATCGGGTATGCACCCATCAAGAGATACGGCTTTAAAAGGCAGGTTCTCTTCTATCCATTTTACATTCTCTTCATTCTCTTCCCGGTGTATCGTACAGGTTGAAAAAACAAGAGTCCCGCCGGGTTTCACATACCGGCTCACATTAGATAATATCTCCCGCTGAAGCTTAACAAGCGATCCTTCCCGCTCCGGCGTGATATTATATTTAATATCGTTCTTGCGGCCCATCACTCCAAGTCCCGAACACGGCAGGTCTGCGATGAGCACATCCGCCATCCCTTCGTATTCGGGAACATAAACGGCAGCATCGGCAAGCCTTATATCTATATTGTCAAACCCCATCCTTCCGGCATTTTCGCGGATGAGAGCAAGCTTTCTTTCCGAAATATCAAACGAATACAGATGTCCGGTACCGTTAAGAATATCGAGTACATGCATTGATTTACCGCCCGGTGCGGCACATACATCAAATACGGTATCCCCATGAGTGATGCCGGCAGACAGCGCAACAAGCATCGATCCGATATCCTGTACCTGGAACAGACCCTCTTCATACCCCGGAAGACCGGTCACATTATCGATATCCTTAAGCCTTATCGCACATGCGGGATGATCCGGTATCTCGTAACGTACGCCTTTATCATCAAGCATTTTCGCATACTCAGCCACCGGGATCCCGGACAGATTTATCCGTATGCATACATCCGAAGGCTTTAATGATGCCTCAAGCACCTTGGCAGCTCTCTCTACACCAAGTTCCGCCACAAACTGTTCCACCAGCCAGACGGGACATGAATATCTTACAGACATTCCCGCGGCCGAACCGGGATCCGGATACTCTATGTTCCCGATATCCCTTGCGATACTGCGCAGAACTCCGTTTACGAAACCTTTAAGCCCCGAAAATCCCTTTTTTACAGCCAGCTTGACAGCCTCATTGCATACCGCCGACTCGGGCACGGAATCCATGTATTTAAGCTGATAGACACTCATCCGCATTATCGCCCTTATGACCGGCTTCATGGCCTTTACTTTTGTCCTGCTCTTTGAATCTATGATATAGTCAAGTTCTATCCTTCGTTCCACACAGCCTTCAAGTGTACGTTTGATAAAACTCCTGTCGCGTTTATCAAGATATGAGTATTTATCCAGAACCTGTGCTATGGCAGTATATCCCGAAGATACGTCGGAATCTATGACAAGAAGTGTTTCAAGAATGATCATCCGGGGATTCATCCGAGTTTCTCCCCTATACCGATCCTGCATCCCATAAGGAAATCGCCTGCTGCCATCCTTTTCTTCCCTTCAAGCTGAAGTTCATTTATCTTAAGACAGCCATCCCCCGTATTAACAAATATCCCGTTCTTTGAAGTACCCGCAACACATCCCGCCGCAACAACCGTATCCGCGTTCTGAGTCTCCTTAAGCATTTCAGCCCAAGTCACGGCGGAAGCCTTCAGTACTTTAAGTTTTTTCCCTCTTAAAAATGTGTAAGCACCGGGCCACGGAGTGAACCCTCTTATGAGCCTCTCTATGTTCACCGCGGGATCCGAAAATCTGAGTTCTCCCATTTCCTTTTTAAGCAGCTTTGCATAAGTGGCCTCTGAATCATTCTGCTTTACAGGTTTTATGTCACCCCGTTCTATCTTATCAAGGGCCTCTGTTATCAGTGATGCTCCGGATTCTGCCAGTTTATCAAAAAGGCTCTCTCCGGTATCATCATTAGTTATGTCAACCTTGCTCGCAAACAGTATATCTCCGGTATCCAGACCTTCGTTCATCTGCATTATCGTAACTCCGGTCTCCTTCTCTCCATCCACGATAGCCCATTGTATCGGTGCGGCCCCCCTGTATTTCGGGAGCAGTGATGCATGCGTATTGATACATCCGAAACGGGGCATTTCCAGTACCTCCTTCGGCAGTATCTGTCCGTATGCTGCCACAACGAAAATGTCCGCATCATACTCTCTTAGTTTTGCAACCGCTTCCCCATCTCTTATACGATGCGGCTGGAGCACGGGAATATCATGCTTCACGGCACATTCCTTTACCGGCGGAGCAACGAGCTTATCGCTCCTGCCCTTTGGCTTATCCTCCTGGGTAACAACCGCAACAACACTGTGAGGGCTTCCTATTATCGCTTCAAGGATACTGACGGCAAAATCCGGAGTACCCATAAACACAACCTTCATACCTACTCCTCTTCTTCCTCGGGCCTGACATCCTGAAGCTCGCCTTCTACCTTTTCAACATAAAGCTTTCCGTCAAGATGATCTATCTCATGGAGCATGGCACGGGCCTTGAGTTCCGTCCCCTCGATCTCTACCGGCTCCATATCCTCGTTATACGCCAGGACCTTCGCATATTCCGGCCTTGTTACTATACCGCACTTACCCGGAACACTGAGACAGCCTTCAGTCCCAGTCTGCTCACCGGATGTCTCAAGCACACGCGGGTTTATCATAACGAACGGGCCTTCACCCACATCGATCACGACCACACGCTTAAGCACGCCGACCTGAGGTGCTGCAAGACCCACGCCGTCAGCATCATACATGGTCTCGATCATGTCTTCTATAAGTGTTTTGATCCTCGGTGTTACTTCTTTTATCGGCTTACATGGTTTGGTAAGCACATCGTCACCTATTGTCCGTATCGTCCTGAGTGCCATATCATTCTCCTCTGCAATTTCCATAAATCCTATAAATGCAACTCTGTATCAATATCCTCTTACGGGATCCCTGTCGAGAGTCACTCTGATACCCCTGTCCTTATTCGCATCACAGTAATCCTCGATGAATTCCTTAACTTTACCCAGTTTGTCCGTATCCTTCGACTTTATATACATGATCTTCCTGTATATATCGTTCAGCTTACTTATCGAAGCATCCGCAGGACCGATAATGCTTATCCCGGGCGCATACAGACCATTTATTATAGCATCTTTTAACTTATCTGCCAATGCCCCGCTGTATCTGTCAACTTCCTCCCTTGTCCCGCCTTCCGTAAGGACCGCGAGCATATGTCCGGCCGGCGGATAATCCATCAGGCTTCTGTATGCGATCTCTTCATCATAGAATCTTTCATAATCCTGTCCCACTGCCGCCTCAATGGCATAATGTTCCGGCTGATATGTCTGTATGACCACATCGCCCGGTATATCGGCTCTTCCGGCTCTCCCGGCGGCCTGTGTGAGCAGCTGGAAGGTCCTCTCGGCAGCCCTGTAATCTCCCGCATTTAGCGACATATCCGCAACCATTATCCCCATCAGTGTAACATAAGGAAAATCATGTCCTTTAACGATCATCTGTGTTCCTATGAGGATATCCGCTTCCCTGTTTGCAAAAGCGGCAAGTATCTTTTCATAACTGTCCTTTTTCTTTGTGGTATCTGCATCCATGCGAAGAGTAACGGCATAGGGAAACATCTTCTTAACCGCATCCTCAACCTGTTCTGTCCCGGCCCGCATCTCTTTTATCGTGGATGAACCGCATTTCGGACATACCGGCGAACTTTCCTTCTCGTATCCGCAGTAATGGCATATAAGCTTACCGTTTATATGTTTTGACAGGGAAACATCGCAGTGCGGACACTTTATAACATGTCCGCAGGCACGGCACGAAACACAGCCGGAATATCCCCGTCTGTTTATGAAAAGCATTATCTGTTCATTCTTATCAAGCCTGTCCTCAATGAGTTCCTTCAACCTGTCGCTGAACATGGAACGGTTTCCGTCCTTTAACTCCTGCCTCATATCAACGCAATGAACGGCGGGGAGCTTCGCATCACCTATCCGCTCCTTTAAGGTGAACAGTTCATAATCTCCGTTCTTTGCCCTGTAATATGAGTCAAGGGAAGGCGTTGCCGAACCTAATATCACCGAAGCCCCGTGAAGTCCTGCCAGTTCCTCTGCCGTCTCCACGGCATGGTACTTGGGCATATTATCACTCTTGTATGAGCTCTCGTGCTCCTCATCTATTATGATGAGTCCCACGTTTTCAAACGGCGTGAACAGGGCAGACCTCGGACCTATCATTATCGATACATCGCCCTTCCTCGCGCGTTCGAACTGATCGTATTTTTCCCCGCTTGAAAGTCTTGAATGGATGGTCGACACCTTATCCCCGAACCGCCGCAAGAACCGCATCACCGTCTGGTAGGTAAGTGCGATCTCGGGTATGAGCACTATGACCTGTTTACCTTCACTTACCACCGCATCAATTATTTCCATATAAACTTCGGTCTTGCCGCTTCCGGTGATACCGTGTATAAGATATGTCTTCCTTATCCCTTTATGATAATCATCAATTATCGAGTCTGCTATGCGTTTCTGTTCATTGTTAAGCGTCACCGGGCTTTTTTGCTTTTCCGTACCGGCCGTATTCCTGTATACCCTTTTCTTCTCTACAGTCAGTATCCCCTGCTTCTCAAGCGCGTTAACGGTCGCTGTCGAAACATTAAGTTTTGTGGTCACAAGCCTGTAATCGAGCTCCTTCTCATTAATAAGCTCCCTGAGCAGCCTCTCCCTTGCGGTCCTGTGTTTCTTAACAAACTGTTCAAGCTGCAATAATGCTTCACTCTCGGGTATCGCAAGGACAATGCTCTTCTCCTCTTTTTCCTTAACGATCTTCTTTATCGGAAGCACTGTCTTTAACGCAGTTATCATGGTAGAACCATAGGTCTGCTTCATCCAGTATGCAAGCCTTATAAGCTTATGCTCCACCAGCCTGCTGTCTGTATCGATGCTTATGATCTCCTTAAGCTTTGCCGGATCGTACTCCGCGCGGTCCGTAAGTTCCAGCACATAACCGTTTATCACCTTATCCGATTTCCCGAAGGGTATACTGACATAATCCCCTATGCTTATGGATGCTTTGAGATCATCCGGCACCCTGTACTGGAATGTCTTATCCAGATTTTCATGTGAAATATTCACAATTATATTTGCGTATTTCATATCCTCTGATCTGTCCATATGATAAAATCAATATTTCCCCGCACGAAGCAGCGAAAAATTGTCACCAAAACGTTTGTTTTGAAAAATGTTTACATAAATTGAAATTGTCACATCATTTACGCAACATGACACGGATTCTTTGCAGAATGTTCATAACCTGTTAACAATTTGTGCATTACAATGTCATATTCTCCCCCTATACTAACAGCATAGAAATTAAAATCTTTTTCATAAAGTGAGCTTAGCTCACATCCTCCCTCTAATAAATTAATATATAAGGAAAAGGTTCGGCTGATTACCGGACCTTTTTTACTGCCTGTCTATATGCCATCCGGCACCTTGCTTATTATGCTCTTATTTATCCTGTATAAGAAAAAGCAGTTTACCGCAAACGACATGAGTTCCGCAACAGGGAAGCTCCACCATATAAGATCAAGCCCTCCTATCCTGGCAAATATATAGGCTGCGGGTATCAGCACCAAAAGCTGCCTTGCAACTGATACTATCAGCGAGTATACCCCGTTGCCGAGCGACTGGAATACGGTGCCTCCCACTATGCAGAACCAGGCCAGCAGGTAGTGCCATGCTATTATGCGCAGCGCCGGAGCGCCAATGGTTATGAGCGAAGGATCGCCGGTATTGAAAATGAGCAGGAGCTTATCGGGAATGAACTCAAACATCAGAAAGCCGATCGAAGCAAATCCGAATGCATATGCCATAGACAGCTTGATCGCCTTAATCATACGACTCCTCTTTTTCGCCCCGAAATTATATGCAAGTATGGGTATAAGACCGTTATTCAGGCCAAACAGCGGCATGAAGAACAGGCTCTGAAGCTTAAAGTACACCGTAAACACGGCAACGGCCGCAGAATCAAGCGATACTAAGATCCTGTTCATACAGTAAGTCATCACTGAACCGATGGACTGCATTATCATCGTGGGGATGCCCACTGCATATATCCTTCTTATCGTTGGTCCGTCAGGCTTAAATCCCCTGAA
This sequence comes from uncultured Lachnospiraceae bacterium, assembly GCA_900320345.1. Taxonomy (GTDB): domain Bacteria; phylum Bacillota; class Clostridia; order Lachnospirales; family Lachnospiraceae; genus UBA2868. The sequence goes on from ONRZ01000010.1 coordinate 25,025, forward strand.
GCTTAAATCTATCTCATGGTTTTTATGAATGTTCATATAAAATGCAAGGCACGCTGCCACTATCTGTCCCGTAACGGTAGCCACGGCAGCACCGGCAACCTTAAGTTCCGGGAAGCCGAACATTCCGAATATAAGTATCGGATCTAAGATTATGTTTATCACGGCGCCCGTCATCTGCGTTATCATCGATAAAACCGTGCGTCCTGTGGACTGCAGCAGCCTCTCTAAGATAAACTGCATAAACACACCGAATGAACACATGCATACTATCGAAAGATACTGTGTCCCGTACTTAAGGGACAGGCCCTCTCCACCCTGTGATCTTATAAGTGCTTTTGAAAAGAAGCAGCCAACCAGGAAAAACAGCACTGCGCTTAAGACTGACAGGAAAACACCGTTATTCGCAGCCTTTTTAACAGTATTTAAATCTTTCTCTCCAAGAGCCTTGGAAAGAAGGGAGTTGACGCCCACGCAGGTACCCATTCCCACAGCAACGAGAAGCATCTGGAACGGAAAAGCCATCCCCACCGCCACTAAGGCTGCGGTTCCCGCCGAGCCCGTCTGACCTGCGTCTTTAATCCTGGCCACAAATATACTGTCCACAATGTTATAGCATGCCTGTACAAACATCGATAATATCATCGGCAGCGCAACATTGATGATGAGCTTATTCATGGGCATTACGCCCATCTTGTTCTCTTCGGCCTGCTTGCCTCCGTTATCTGTATCTTTGATCTTATCACTCATTTTTCCACCCTTACAGTATCACGGCCCATCTCATGCTTTAGCCGTCTTCTCTTCCGTATTATCTTTAGGGCCGACTATCCGTCTTGCCCAGATACCCGAGTGCACCATTATCCCTCCTATAACAGCCTTGGGAATTTCAAGCGACTGGACTATTGCCACCAGCATTATCACATTTATATCCGTGAATCTGCTCAACATATAAGCCGCCGGTACGGAAAACACCCATACAAAGCAGCTGTCAAACAGGAAGGTTATCCCTGCTCTTCCTCCTGCCCTTATTATAAAATACGAAGCATGCGCATAAGCCATTACGGGCATCAGGCAGCCAAACACTACAATAAACTGACTCGCCATGCTCCTTACTTCTGCCGATGTATTGTAAAGCCTCGGGAAAAACGGACTTAAGCTTATCTGGACAATGCCGAATACAACTCCCCAGAACACCGTAAATACAACGAGTTTTATCGAATCTTCCCGTGCCTTCTTAATATCTCCGCTTCCAAGAGTATGTCCTATTATTATGCCGACACCTTCGCCCATTGCAAGAAAGGCCACTCCCAGAAGATTCCATAGGGTTGACTCTATGTTAAGTGCCGCCACCGCATTAAGGCTTCTGTAACTGTAACTCTGGTTCATAACAGTCATGCCGGCAGCCCATAGCGTTTCATTGAACATAAGCGGGAGGCTCTTGACAAAATACTTAAGCGCCAGATCACGGGAAATGTCAAACTTCCTGAAAGCCCCGATTATAAACGTATGAACACTGCTGTGTTTCTGTGTATATACCGCAAGTATCACAAGCTCAACAACCCTTGATATATCGGTTGCCACAGCCGCTCCCACGGCCCCCAGCGCAGGAAGTCCGAAGTATCCGTAAATAAGCAGGAAGTTGCCAACAAGATTGACTATTACCGCGGCAAACGAAGCCTTCATGGGAACAGCCGTCTCACCGGTCTCCCTTAAGGTACCCGCATAAGCCATCGCTATCGCATACGGAAAAAGGCCAATTAGCATGACGTTCATGTAATCAACGCCGATCCTCAGTGTCTCCTGTGCATCCGACTTAAGTCCTTCTCCATGAAGGAAGGTGCCTATGAGTCCCTTACCGAAAAAGAAGAAAAACGCAACTGCAACAGCCGTTAGTACAAGATTCATCACAAGTTTGAACTGGAAAGTCCTCTTAACGCCCTCATTGTCCTTCATCCCATGGTACTGAGCAGTAAAGATCCCAACTCCGGCGATTGCTCCGAAGATGAGAAGATAGTATACGAACATCAGCTGGTTTGCTATCGATACCCCCGAGAGAGCATTTGTCCCAAGCCGCCCTATCATAAGATTATCAAGCAGCCCGACAAAGTTCGATATGGCATTCTGCACCATTATGGGGATCGTAAGCCTTAAGGCATGATAATAGAATTTTTTGTTCCCTATGTATTTACTCATAACTAATTTATTATATATAATACCCCGTACAACTTCAAGCACGGGGCATCACACAGATTATCAGTTTTACGGATGCTCCTTATAAATTCCGCTCCTTCCATGCATCCACATAATTCCTGATCTCCAAAGGCTCTATGCGGCACAGCCTGCGGAGCCTTTCGGCAAATGATCCAAAAGCCCTTATCATGAGCGGATGAGTAAAGCTTATGGCAAAATCAGGCAGCTTATCATATATTATCTCCACGAAATCTTCACCTATTATTATTGTGATATCCTTAAGCATGACACCGGGAAGAATCCCGAAATGATACCCTTTATATTCATCTGTAAGCCTGATTATATTATCGAGATGCCGTTCATATTGTGCTCTTGTATAGTTTTTACACAATCCCCTTGCATACTTTTCCGTAAATGCATTTCCGGCATCAAATTCATCGGCATCAGCCAATGCGGCATACTCA
>ONRZ01000198.1 GCA_900320345.1 uncultured Lachnospiraceae bacterium
ATGGCAAGGAAACGTTTTGTATATACCGCCAATCGTGAGGATGATGATAATTAATGGGTAAGAAGATCCTTTTTACAGACCTTGACGGAACACTGCTTGACAGTAACAAAAATATAAGCCCGGAGGACCTTGAAGCCATAAAAGAGCTTACAGCCTCCGGGCATAAGTTCGTTATTTCAACCGGGCGCCCCATACAGAGCGCAGTTAAGATCGCGCAAAGATACGGCTGGTTCGGTGATGGCTATTATATCTCAAGTTATAACGGCGGCCTTATCTATGACTGCAGCACTAAAGAAGCCATAATACGCCGTCCCATCCCTCTCCCCTATGTACGCCATATACTTGACGAAGCATACAGGGCCGGAATACATGCACATACTTATGATGATACATACGTCGTATCGGAGCATGATACACCCGAGCTTGCACAATATACCAGGACCATCATGGTACCAGGCATTGTAGTTAAAAACGCCACGGAATATCTTAAGGAAGAGCCCATCAAGGTCATAGTGATCTCGCATGGATCCCACAGTGTTCTTGACAGGTTCAGGGAACATATGGCTCCGTGGTGTGAAGGGAAGCTTTCTACCGTGTTCTCAAGCCCGATCCTTCTTGAATTCGAAGATCCCAAGTCCACCAAAGGCTTCTCCGTCGAGTTCATGTGCAGTCATTTCGGTATCCCCGTCAGTGATTCCGTCGCCGTCGGTGATGAAGAAAACGATATATCGATGATAAAGGCAGCTGGCCTTGGCATTGCCATGAAGAACGGTACCGAGAAAACAAAAGCCGCTGCGGATCACATTACCGAAAACGATAACGACCACAGCGGCATAAGTGAGATCATTTACAAGTTCATACTTTAATCATCGACCTGTGTTTCCGGGATGAACACTCTCCCGTTTTCCACGCTTTTTACCTTCTTTATATTCTCCTCTGTCTTGGCTACGGCTTCACGGCAGAACTCGGCCTGACAGCTCAACAGTTCCTTGCCTCTCTTGTCTATCCTTGAATATGTCCCGTCATCATCCATTATCCTGGCCTTTAATGTATCCCTGAGCATGACGTCCAATATATGGTATACATTTGCTTTAAGAGCCGGCTCTTCTATCGGGAAAAGTATCTCAACGCGGCGCTCTAAGTTCCTTGGCATCCAGTCCGCCGACCCGCAGTATATCTCGGAATTTCCCGCATTCTCGAAATAGAATATCCTGCTGTGCTCAAGAAAACGTCCGACTATCGATCTTACGGTTATATTTTCACTCACTCCCGGGATACCGGTCTTAAGACAGCAAATGCCGCGGATTATCAGATCTATCTTAACGCCTGCCATTGATGCCTCATACAATGCAACGATGATATCCTTATCACAGAGCGAATTTATCTTTGCGATTATCTTCGCATTTTTACCGTCCTTTGCATTCCTTGTCTCACGTTCTATAAGTGACAGGAATTTATCCTTAAGCCAGAGCGGTGCAACACTCAGACGGTTCCAGTTAAGCGGCTCCGAATAACCCGAAAGCATATTGAACACCGCAGTAGCATCCTCACCTATCGGTTCCGAACAGGTGAGCAGTCCGATATCAGTATAAAGCTTCGCCGTGGAATCGTTGTAATTGCCTGTACCCAAATGTACATAACGCCTTATACCCTCTTCTTCTCTTCTAACGACAAGGGTTATCTTGCTGTGCGTCTTAAGTCCGACAAGGCCGTACAGAACATGGCATCCCGCTTTTTCAAGCATCTTCGCCCATATGATATTGTTCTCTTCGTCAAACCTTGCCTTCAGTTCCACCAGCACCGTTACCTGCTTGCCGTTCTCCGCAGCCTGCGCAAGTGCTGCGATGATCGGTGAATGACCGCTGACCCTGTACAGTGTCTGCTTGATCGCAAGAACATCGGGATCCTTTGCCGCCTGCCGTATGAAATCAACGATAGGCTGGAAGGTCTCATAAGGATGATGCAGGAGTATGTCCTTCTCTCTTATCGCGGCGAAAATATCCTTATCCGGTGTAAGTTCCTCTACCGTCTGCGGTACGAACTCCGGATCACGCAGTTTATCATAACCCTCAAGGGAGCATAACTTCATAAGGAAGGTCAGATCAAGCGGACCCGGGATCTTGTAAACCGTCTCTTCTTTACAGTTAAGTTCCTTTAGAAGGACCTTCATAAGACGCTTGTCTATATCGTCCGCAACTTCAAGCCTGATGACCTCACCCCACTGTCTCTTCTTAAGCTGTCTTTCTATTTCCTTAAGAAGATCGGCTGCTTCATCTTCTTCTATCGTAAGATCCGCATTTCTCATTATCCTGAACGGATATGCGCAGATAACATCATAATTGGCAAACAGCTTGCCCATGTTCCTCTCGATTATCTCTTCAAGCATGATGACAGCATCGCCCGTCTCGGAAGGAAGCCTTATTATCCTCGGAAGCACCGAGGGAACCTGTACCGTTGCGAATTCCTTCTCATCACTGCCGGATTTCTTGCCATCCTTTGCCTTCTTGGCCACCAGCGCACCTATATTAAGAGTCTTGTTCCTTATGAGCGGGAACGGTCTTGAACTGTCAACAGCCATGGGAGTAAGTACGGGATAGACATTCTTCATGAAATATTCATCCACATACTTTTTCTGCTCCTTATTGAGATCTTCATGCTGCAGGATAAGATGTATCCCCTCCTGCTCCATAAGCGGCATAAGTGATCTTGTGAGCGTTGAATACTGCTTATCTACAAGCTTATGTGTGGCATCACTTAATTCCTCAAGCTGTCTTTCCGGCGTCATTCCCGCAATATCAGGCTTGTTATAGCCCGCATTTGCCATATCCTTTAAAGATGCCACCCTTATCATGAAAAATTCGTCAAGGTTCGATGCCGTAATGCTTAAGAATTTAAGCCTCTCCATGAGCGGGTTCGATCTGTCTCTTGCCTCATCAAGCACACGTTCGTCAAACAATACCCACGAGAGCTCCCTGTTGTAATAGTACTTACTCTCGTTAAGATCGACACGTGAAGTCACGCTTTCGTTAACAGGCAGGCCTGCTTTTTCTGCCTTCTGTGTTTTATTTGCTTTACCCATCGTATTCTTAGTCATTTAACCTTCTCCCTGATCCAGATTTTAATATCTTTTATAATGCATTCAGCCTTTTCTTTATCCTTATGACCGGCTTTATCGAGAATACCTCCTCGAAGAAATCCGCCTTTCTTGAGAAGAATCCCTTCTCAA
>ONRZ01000036.1 GCA_900320345.1 uncultured Lachnospiraceae bacterium
ATAGAGATTAAATCATATAAAAAGTAACGGAATATCGCGGAAAATAAAACCCGGATATGTTCACTGAGATCGATCCGTATTCATTTGGGCGGAGAGGTAGAATTTCTCTCCACCAGGGTGGGGCGAATAAGATTCCAGCTTAATGAAACACCCTGTATGATCGAGTAAAGAGTATAATAACCTGATTTACCTATCATAAGCCGATCCTGTCTGATCGTGGTTAATGCAGGATTGGTAGCTGCCGATGCGGGAAGGTCATCGTAGCCGACCAGACTAATATCATCCGGTATACTTATGTTCAAAGCATTACAGGCGTGGATAACGCTGTATGCTATAATATCGCTTCCGCACATAATGGCTGTGGCTCCGTTATTGATAAGGGAAAGAACCGTATCGGGATCCGCACCGGCACTGTAGCTGGAGGAAGCATAGAGCTCGGGAAGCAGAGAGAACCCGTGGGTCTTCATACTCCTTTTGAAGGCACTCAAACGAAATTCGGAGATCATTGAGGATTCATCTCCGCTTAGAAACGCAATCCTCTTATGTCCCTGTGATACAAGATGGGACACGGCCAATTCAATACCCTCGTCACTGTCGCTTCCTACGAAACCCACCATGGGATTACCGGTAAGATGATGATCAAAAAGTACGGTTGGAATGTGTGTGCCGCCAAAGAATGTCATCCATGGGTCGTCATATGCAAAACCGAGGATCAAAGCACCTGAAAACCCCTGACTGATCATGAAACGGTCATAAGTGTGACGCTCCTGGACGAGATGGCTTACCGGGATTACTTCAACAGCCCAGTTTTCATTAAATGCAGCCTGTTTAAAGCCAAGGATAATATCATATCCGAAATCATCCTCCAAGTAGTAATCCATATTTTCGATGAAAATACAAAGCTTCCTGTTTTCGGGTTTTGCCGCCCCCCGCTTGGTGTATCCCATCTCGGCCGCGGTGTCGAGTATCTGGTGACGCAACGCTTCGCTGATGTCTCTTGCACCGTTTAAGCCCTTGGAGACCGTACCGGTTGATATATTAAGTTTTTTTGCGATATCTTTTATGGTTGCCATATTATTTCCTTTATATATCAGTCAATAGTATAGAATACATAGCGAAAAAAATCAACTGGGAATTTTCGTAAAAAACGATCAAATAGAATGTTGACAAATGCGAATAAATAGAATAGTATACAGTTGTAGCGAAACTTTACGAAACATATGGAATTATATTTGAACGGTGAGAGCATGGACCATTCCGCAATTTATCACAGAACATCCGAGCAGATGAGTTACTCTTTTTTAGATGATGAACTTGTTATCAATCTGAAGACGGGACATGATGTTAAGCAGGTTTACCTTATATACGGAGATCCGTATCAGGCGGGAATTGCCGGCGGGGCAGAGGACTGGATCGGCATGCGGGAGGAAGTGGTATATAAAAAGGAACTTAAGAATCACACCTGGTGGACGACTACCATAAGACCGGAATACAAAAGGTGCAAATACTATTTCGAGCTTCATGCCGCTGACGAGATCCTGTATTATTTTGAGGACGGATGCCTTACAAAAGAGCAGATGGAAGTTCCCGGAAAGATGCTCCAGTATTTTATAGTGCCATGGATGAATCCGGCAGATGTCAATCGCACGCCGGATTGGGTGAATGAAACGGTATGGTATCAGATCTTTCCCGATCGCTTCCGCAGAGGCAAAGACAGCAGGGAAGATGAGAATATCGTGCCGTGGCGTAAGGGCAGCGTAAGGAATGAGGAACGCTTCGGGGGAAATCTTAAGGGCATAATCGAGAAGCTGGATTATCTTAAGGATCTTGGGATAAACGGAATATATCTTACGCCCATCTGTATGGCGGAATCCAACCACAAGTATGATACATCGGACTATGAAACGATAGATCCTTCGTTCGGAAATGAATGGGATATGAAAAGCCTTGTGGATGAAGCGCACGCAAGGGGTATCAGGATCATGATGGACGGGGTTTTCAACCACAGCGGCGCGAATTTCCTTCCATGGATAGATGTGGTGGAGAAGGGACCGGATTCCCGGTATTTTGACTGGTTCATGGTGAACGAATGGCCGGTTGATCTGACGAAGAGTACGCGTGACGGACAGTTCTATTCATTTGCATTTTTTGCAAATATGCCGAAGCTCAACACGAATAATCCGGAAGTCATTGATTATATCGAAAAGGTATGTACCCAGTGGATAAGACGATATGATATTGACGGGATCCGTTTTGATGTCGGAAATGAAGTCAGTCACCGCCTGTTAAAGAGGCTGCGCAGGGTACTGAAGGAGCAAAAGAGTGATTTCTATCTGCTCGGTGAGATATGGCATGATGCGTCGCAATGGCTGTACGGAGATGAATATGATGCTGTCATGAACTATCCGCTGACAAGCGGTATCAATGATTTCTTTGTGGATCGTTCACTTACGAAAAAGGATTTCGCATACCGTGTGAACAGTTGTTATACAATGTATCAGCAGCAGACAAACAATGTTCTCTTCAACCTTCTGGATTCGCATGATACGGATCGGTTGATGACAAGGACAAAGGATCCGGATATCTTCATTCAGGAACTTGCGGCGCTGTTTACGATGCCCGGCAGTGTGTGCATGTTTTACGGAACGGAGATCGGCATGGAAGGCGGACATGATCCGGACTGCCGCAGGTGCATGCCATGGGATGAAGTGGACAAGGGGATCCACGACGATCTGACCGGGATGGTGCGGGCGTTGATCCGGTTAAGGCGGGAAGAGGCGACTTTTCGCAGTCTGTACTTCCATTTTCCGTGCGAGATCAGTACAATGAGATGTATAGAGTATATCAAGCTTGACAAAGAGGGCAGGAGGATCAAGGTACTGCTGAATGCTTCGGATGATCCGGTAAAGGTTCCGGAAGCGGATGATATCCTTTTTTCGAGGAGGTTTAAGGAAGGGGAGCTTGAGGCAAACGGAACACTGATATACAGGCTAAGATAACGACCGGTATATAATATAATAAAGGACATAATAAAGATTTTAACCCATAAACCATATTTACATGACAGGAGGAAACAAAGATGAAAAAGAAAGTATTGTCGTTACTGTTGGCATCGGCTATGATAAGCTCGCTTCTTGCAGGCTGCGGCGGAGCAGCCGCGGAACCTGCGCAGCCTGCGGCCGAAGAAACTGCGGAACCCGCCGCGGAAGATAAGGCAGAAGAAGCACCGGCTGCCGGAGAAGCCGAAGAGGAAAAGCCGAGTGCAACTGTCGGTGACGGCGGTTCGGGCGAGATCAAGGTATGGGTTGCGGATGCGGTTGTTGATTTTACCGCCAAACAGGTGGAGAAGTTCATGGCAGACAATCCGGATTATGCGGGATTCAAGGTTTCTGTTGAGGCTGTGGGTGAAGGTGATGCTGCCGGAAATATGATCACGGATGTTGAAGCGGGTGCTGATATCTACGCTTTTGCTCAGGATCAGATAGCGCGTCTTGTTGCAGCGGGTGCTCTTGAAACGGTTAATCCGGATGTGCTTGACGCGGTAAAGAGCGAGAATGACGAGGGCTCGATCAAAGCCGCCACAGTCGGAAATGAGCTGTATGCTTATCCGCTCACATCGGATAACGGATATTTCCTTTACTATGATAAGAGCGTAGTTAAGGATCCTTCGACTCTTGACGGAATCCTTGCTGACTGCGAGGCGGCAGGTAAGAATTTCTATATGGAGATAAATTCCGGTTGGTATCAGACGGCATTTTTCTTCGGAGCGGGATGTGATCTTTCATATGAAACAGATGATAACGGTAACTTCACTAAGGCAAATGTAACCTATGCATCGGATGAGGGTCTTGCTGCCCTTAAGGCAATGATCGGGCTGAGTGAATCAAAAGCATTCCAGAACGGCTCCGCCATGGGTGAGGCAACAAATGTGGGCGCTATAGTGGACGGAACATGGGACAGCGCAACGGCTCAGGAAGTATTCGGCGACAATTACGCCTGTGCCAAGCTGCCCACATTTAAGGATGGTAACGGAAAAGAACATCAGATGAGCGGTTTCGGCGGATTCAAGCTTCTCGGAGTTAAGCCTCAGACTGAGGATGCCAAGCTTGCAGCCTGTGATGCGCTGGCATACTACCTTGCGGGTGAGGAGGTTCAGCTTGCGAGATATAAGGAGGTAGGTTGGGGGCCTTCAAATATCAAGACTCAGGCTTCGAGTGATGTAAAGTCGGATGCTGCACTTTCGGCTCTTGCCGAACAGCTTCAGTATTCAATACCTCAGGGTCAGTACCCCGGCGATTACTGGACACTGTCTACTTCGCTTGGTGACAGCATAAGAAACGGCGAGCTTTCATCATACTCAAGTGATGACGATCTTATGGCCGCACTTCAGAAGTTCCAGGATACCTGCGAATCATACGCACAGTAATTATGTGATGAAGATCCGGCAAGAGAAACAGTCTTTTGCCGGATTTTTAACCGCAATTTTTTGGGAGGTTACATATGAAAGGTGACTTTAAAACCAGGCTCTCATTTCTGATCATGGGTATTGGGCAGATGATGAGGGGGCAGTGGATCAAGGGCTTTGCTTTTTTGATCACAGAGGTACTGTTCATAGTGTATATGATACGGTTTGGAGGTGTGTATTTATCCAAACTGCCGACACTCGGAACGGTGGAGACGCATAAGGAAGGCCGGAAGACGGTTTATGGTGATAATTCGTTTCTTATACTTTTATTCGGGATCCTTACCCTGATAGTCATAGCTGTCTTTGTTTTTCTTTGGTATCTGAACATTAAGGACAATCTGAAACAGGAGGAGCTTCTCAAGGCAGGCAAGACACTGCCCTCAAACAAAAAAGTGTTAAGCTCGCTCTTTGACGGACATTTTGACAAGACACTGCTTGCGATACCTGTAAGCGGCGTGTTCCTGTTTACCGTTGTACCCATCATATTTATGATATGCATCGCATTTACTAACTATGATGACAAACATCAGGCGCCAACGAATCTGTTTACATGGGTGGGACTTGACAATTTCAAAAACCTTTTGTCCTTCGGAACACAGGGCATGGCTCCGACATTTTTCAAGGTACTTGCATGGACGCTTGTATGGGCATTCTTTGCAACCTTTATTGACTATTTTCTCGGACTTGCGGTGGCTATACTGATAAACAAGAAAGAGGTAAAGCTTAAAAAGCTGTGGAGGACAATACTTGTACTTACAATAGCGGTTCCACAGTTTGTATCTTTGCTGTATGTAATGAAGCTGTTTGCAAATGACGGTCTTATAAACGGATACCTGCTGAAATGGGGGTTTATATCTTCGCCGATACAGTTCTGGGTTGATCCGATGCTCGCGCGCATTACGATAATCGTTGTAAACATTTGGATCGGAATCCCGTATCTTATGCTCATTGCAACGGGACTTCTGATGAACATACCGGCGGAACTGTATGAAAGCGCTAAGGTTGACGGGGCTACGGGATGGCAGATGTTTAAGAGCATAACACTTCCTTATATGTTATTTGTAACCGGACCTTTTCTCCTGACGCAGTTTACGAACAACCTTAATAACTTCAATGTTATTTATCTGCTTACACAGGGCAAACCACAGTCAATGAAGCTTGCAAATAAAGCAGGGTCAACGGATCTTCTGGTGACATGGCTGTATAAGATGACGGTCAACGATACAAACTACAAGATGGCTGCGGTACTCGGTATCATGGTCTTCATTGTAACTGCCGTGGTGACGATGGTCGTATATAACAGGCTGCCTTCTGTAAGGGACGAGGAGGGATTCCAATGAGCAAAACGGATAATAATAGCAGTATGAGCAGGAAAAAAACGGCAAATACAGTCTGGGCATACATTGTTCTGATAATGATCAGCATTATATGGCTGTTCCCTTTTGCCGGACTGTTGCTGCAGAGCTTCAGATCTTATGATCCCAAGGTCGAATACGGAGGTATGGTTGATTATCTTATTCCGAAGCATTTTTCGCTGGATAACTACAGATTTCTGTTTTCGGGTCAGACGAATTTCCTAAGATGGTATGGGAATACGCTGGTAATAGCAATATTTGTATCCATCTTGCAGACTATGATCATCCTTTGTGTAAGTTATGCGTTATCCAGGATGCGTTTTGCCGGTCGCGAGCTGCTCATGCGGTTCTGGCTGATATTGGGAATGTTCCCGGGCTTCCTTACAATGATCTGTCTGTACTTCCTGTTAAAGCAGTTTGGAATGACGCAGGCAGGAGCGGTTCCCGGACTTATCCTTGTTTCGGTAGCGAGCTCCGGCATGGGATACTATGTCTGCAAGGGGTATTTTGACACAATACCGAAGGCATTGGATGAGGCCGCAAGGATAGACGGCGCATCCCGAGCAAGGATCTTCTTTACCATGATCATCCCGATGAGCAAGCCTATAATCATTTACACTGCACTTGTAGCGTTTATGGCCCCGTGGTGTGATTATATCTTTGCTTCATATGTGGCTTTCGGACATGATGAGAGCTACAATGTTGCGGTGGCGATGACAAGGTGGGTATGGACGAACGACTACCAGGGGTATTTCACGAGATTCTGCGCGGGCGGGATACTTATAGCGATTCCGGTTACGGTATTGTTCATGGCGCTTCAGAACTACTATGTTGAAGGTGTTACCGGCGGCGCGGTCAAAGGTTAATGCCATTAAGTATTGCGGAGGAGAATATGTTGGATTGGCTTAAAAAAGCGGTATTTTATGAGATTTATCCACAGTCGTTTTATGACAGTAATGCGGATGGGATAGGGGATTTCGAGGGTATTATAAGGAAGCTTGATTATATAAAGGAGCTAGGAGCAAATGCCCTGTGGATCAATCCGTGCTTCGATTCCCCTTTCAAGGATGCGGGATATGATGTTAGGGATTATAGGAAGACAGCTTCAAGATACGGCAGCAATGAAGATCTGTGTCGTCTTTTCGATGCTGCTCACGAGAAGGGGATCAGGGTTTTTCTTGATCTTGTTCCCGGGCATACATCGGAGGAGCATCCGTGGTTCCTTGAAAGCAGGAAGGCGGAGCAAAACGAGTATTCCGGCCGCTATATCTGGACGGATTGGTGGATAAAGGGCATAAAGGGGCATCCCTATATAGGCGGAGAAAGTGAGCGTAACGGAACCTACATGCTTAATTTCTTCAAATGCCAGCCGGCACTTAATTACGGTTTCCTTAATCCCGAAGAGCCCTGGCAGAAGGGTATGGACGATCCTGACTGTCTTAAGACGAGAGAAGCGGTCAAGGATGTTATACGCTTCTGGCTGTCGCTGGGATGCGACGGGTTCAGGGTTGATATGGCGGATTCCCTGGTAAAGGACGATGATGAAGAGAAGAGCGGAACCTGCAGGGTATGGCGGGATATTTTTGAGTCAGTGCGAAAGGATTATCCCGAAGCGGCATTTGTGGCGGAGTGGAACAATTCCCATCAGGCAATTATGGGTGCCGGTTTTGATATGGATTTTTTCTTAAACTGGAGAGGAAACGGATATAACTCACTGCTTCGTGATTATGAAACCCCGGGCGGGGATCACAGCTATTTTAAGGCAGACGGAAAGGGTGATATAACGCGGTTTCTGGATGAATATGTTCCGAGGCTTGAGGAGATAAAGGGAAGGGGATATATCTCTCTTATCAGTTGCAATCATGATACAACCCGTCCGCGGGAGAATCTTACCATACCGGAGCTTAAGGTTGCATACGCGACGCTCTTCACGCTTCCTGGCGTACCGTTTATGTATTACGGGGATGAAATAGGGATGAGATACTTGCCGGTAGCCACTAAGGAAGGCGGCTACACAAGGACCGGAAGCCGTACGCCCATGCAGTGGAACGGTGGGACCAACAGGGGATTTTCGGAAGCAGCAAAGGACGAGCTGTACCTTCCGGTGGATGAATCTGCTGATGCCCCGAATGTGGAAGATGCACTTAAAGATGAGGCTTCACTTCTTCATGTGGTGCGTGACATTTTCATGATGCGTGGGAGCGGGAGCGATTTTGATGCCGACAGTGATTTTAGCGTGCTTCTCGGGGAGAAGGGTAAGCCCTTCGTGTATGTAAGGGGTAATGCCATATGTGTGGTAAATCCTTCTGATGAGAGGATGTCAGCAGCGCTTAAGGAGTTTACCGGTAAGAAAGCGGTATACCTGATAGGGACCGCAGATGTGGATGGCGACCGGCTTGAGATGGGGGCGGGGAGCTTTGTTATACTTAAGTGACAGCACTGCGGCGGTCGGCAGGCAGGAGAGATTGATGTTCAGGAGATGGGGAAGCAGAGTATGAAAAAACTGTTTACGGATAACTGGAGGTTTTTGAAAACATTACCGGATACGGATTATGATACCGTGATGAAGCACAGGGGTGATTTTGCGGATGTTTTGATCCCTCATGACTGGATGATCGATAATCCGCGAAGCTTCTATGAAGATGGGAACGGATGGTATCTTAACTCCTTTGAGGCTGTGGAGGGCAGGCGTTATACCTTCATATTTGACGGCATATATATGGACAGTATCGTCTATATAAACGGCAGGGAAGCCGATGAATGGAAGAGCGGATACACACAGTTTGTACTTGATGTGAGCCACCTTGTATCCCCCGGTGTCAATGAGATCTGTGTAGCGGCAAGATGCAGGTATCCGAGCGCAAGATGGTACACCGGAGCAGGTATTTACAGAAATGTGTGGCTGTGTGAATATGACGATGTATATATCCCCGAAAACGGGATATATACACATGCCGTGAAGTCGGGAAGGGATTATCTTCTGCATGTGACAGCAGAAGTTACAGGGAATGACGGCGGAAAGTATAAGATAAGCTGTGAGCTTAGTGACAGAAACGGGGAAAGGGTGCAGATCGTGTCTTTGGAAAGACACGGCGATACAGACATCACTCTTACCGTAAAGGAGCCGCAGGAGTGGAGCATAGAGGAACCGGTGCTCTATGATCTTGCAATCTCACTCCTTGATGATTCCGGCGCGGTTATGCAGACGGAGACGGTAAGGACAGGCTTCAGGGACATAAAGCTTGATCCCGATGAAGGTCTTTATCTTAATGATGAGCATTTAAAGCTTAACGGAGTATGCATCCATCACGATCTTGGCGCTCTGGGAGTGGCATTTAACAGATGTGCATTCAAAAGACGACTCAAGCAAATAAAGGCCATGGGGGCAAATGCCTTAAGGCTTGCACACAATGCCTTTGATCCGGCTGTATTGGAGCTTGCCGATGAGATGGGATTTCTTGTCATTTCGGAATCATTTGATATGTGGGAGCGGCCAAAGACGGAGTATGATTTTTCGAGGTTTTTTTCCGAATGGTATAAAAGGGATGTCGCAAGCTGGGTTAAGCGCGACAGGAATCATCCCTGTGTATTTATGTGGAGCATCGGCAACGAGATATATGATACGCATGCCGATGAAAGGGGGCTTGAGATAACGAAGCTTCTCCGGGATGAAGTAAGGCGCTATGATCCTGAAATAAATGCGTATGTGACCATTGCTTCGGATTATATGCCCTGGAAGAACGCGCAAAGGTGTGCTGAGGAGCTTGATGCGGTCGGATATAATTATGCCGAACGATGTTATGAGCAGCATCACAGAGAACATCCGGATTGGGTAATATATGGCAGTGAGACATATTCGCTCGTTCAGAGCAGAGGTATATATCATTTTCCTCTTGCCGAAACCATTATATCGGATTCTGATCTGCAGTGCTCGTCCCTTGGGAACTCTAATACGAGCTGGGGTGCAAAGAGCCTTGAATACTGCATCTGTACCGACAGGGATCTTAAGTTTTCGCTCGGACAGTTCATATGGACGGGCTACGATTATATAGGTGAGCCCACGCCTTATCATACGAAAAATTCATATTTTGGTCTTATAGATACGGCAGGCTTCTTTAAGGATGCTTATTATGTGTGGAAATCCGCCTGGGTAAAAATGAAGGAAGATCCTTTTGTGCACATTTTTCCGTATTGGGATTTTAACGAGGGTCAGAGGATAGATGTAAGAGTCGCGAGCAACGCACCCTTTGTTGAGCTTTTCTTAAACGGTAAAAGCCTTGGGAAGCAGAAGCTTGACCATGAAGAGGGAAGCGGTCAGCATATCATTGCGGATTACAGCGTAATATTTGAAAGGGGTGTGCTTGAAGCAAGGGCATATGATGAGAACGGGGAGGCTGTTGCTGCGGATGTAAAGAGATCCTTTGGCGAAACGTGCGGACTGGAGCTTAATACAGACGAAACATCGGATGCGGACGACCTTGTTTTTACAAGTATAACGGCAATAGATGAGAACGGCTTCGTAGTCGAGAATGCCAATGATCATGTCAAAGTTACGGTAAAGAACGGAACCCTTATCGGTTTTGACAACGGTGACAGCTCGGATTACGACAGTTATAAGTCGGACACACGGAGGCTGTTTTCCGGCAGGGCGCTGGTCATAGTTAAAAAAGCATACGAAGATATATTGCCCCGGATAGAAGCAGAACCGGTGCCGTCTAATGATATAAGGGCTATACGCTTAACATCTGAGAACGTCAGGGAATTAAGCCCTGATAACAGGACGGTAACGGTTAAGGCGAGCGTGCTGCCGCAGGGGGCTGACGACAGCGGACTTATCTTCAGGGTGTTAAATAATAAAGGTGTAAAGACCAACATAGCAAAGGTTGAAGGAGAAGGCGCAAAAGCAGTCGTAACTGCTCTGGGAGACGGTGAATTCAGGGTAAGGTGCGAGGCGGATAACGGGGCGGATCATGCAAGGGTTATCTCGGAGCTTGAATTCAGCGCACAAGGTCTGGGAACCGCATTTTTAGATCCGTACGGATATATATATGCCGGTCTTTACAGCGGCTCTGAAGGAGAAGTATCTGCCGGAAATGAGCAGGGTATAGCGACGGGGCGGGACGGCATAACGGTTGTTACTTACGAAGGAATTGATTTTGGAGTTGATGGTTCGGATAAAATAACTGTCGATATATTTGCTCTGTCGGATGAACCTTATGATATTGAGATATGGAGGGGCGTTCCCGGAACTGAAACTGCGCAGCTTCTGGGAAGCAGGGTATACCGCAAGAAGATGATCTGGAATGTATATCAGCCGGAAACCTGGGAGCTTGACAGAAGGCTTGCGGGTGTTAATACGATAAGCTTAAGGGTCAGGGATAAGATACATATAAAAGGTTTCTCATTTGAGAAACAGAACAGGGCATGGCACATTATCAGTGCTTCCGATGCCGGGTCGATATACGGTGACAGGTTCACGAAAAAGGATGATTTGGTAGAAGATATAGGCAATAATGTAACCCTGTCATTCGGGGAAATGGATTTTTCGCCCGGCAAAGCTTCCGGTATCATGTTATATGGAAGGGCAAAGGGCGGAACAAATACGATACATCTTCATCTGAAAAGTTCGGTGGATGGTACTGAAGTGACGGAGATACTTGAATTCTCCGAGAGCGTGGATTTAAAAGAGATGGACTTCCCTATATCCCCACGCTCGGGGAGATGGAGTGCTTCTTTCATTTTTCTTCCCGGAAGCAATTTCGACTTTGGATGGTTTAGGTTTGTCTGATATACTTTACGCGTTTGACTCTATCGCATATGAATGATCGTTAAAGTCGGCGGTCAGAGAGATACGGTGTGTTCCGTATTTCCATGTAAAGCATACCCTTCTTTCATCCTGTGTGACGGTTATGATGCTGTTGCTGTTAAAAGCGGGGTGTGTTTTACGAAGCCTGAGAAGACGGAGCTGTTCCTTTACGACGTCTTTTTTAAGCAATTTATCCGCCTGCTCTGTTGTAAGGTTCGTTCTGTTTATTTCCTTATGTCCGTTCTCGCCGGCTCTTGCAACCGCGTTATGGTCATTTTTGCCCGCGAACAGATCGAGATACCATACCTGCGGCTTGCCGGGCATGAACAGCTGTACGGCACGTGCGAACAACAGCTTCTTATCGCTTTCGCCCAGAGCGCTGTAATAGGTGGCATTGACCTGATAATACATGTTTTTCCTGCCGTGCAGATCCTTGACATAGCCTCCGCGTGACACGATGAGCTCTATAAGTTCTGCGATCTCATCTTCCGAAAGAAGCCCTTTTAAGTCAAGGAGCGGGATACCGTCGTGGCATCCTAACATGTTCACCGTTCTTATGCCTTTGTCTATGATCTCACCGGCCCATTTCACAAGATGTTCGGGGTTGTGATTCTCTATTGCATGGATAAGGAGACCCGGAAGGAAGAAATCGTAAGTCATATATCCCCTGGATGCAACCTT
>ONRZ01000014.1 GCA_900320345.1 uncultured Lachnospiraceae bacterium
AAAAATTCGGTTGACATACCAAACTTTGTCTATTATATTAGTATAGTGCGACAAGAAATGCGCATGAGTGTGTTCGTAGCTCAGCTGGATAGAGCAACGGCCTTCTAAGCCGTGGGTCGGGGGTTCGAATCCCTTCGAGCACGTTATTGCTCCCCGAGGTAATGTGATAGCCCTTTCGGGGGCAGTATATGTAGAAGCCCGGTGGGCTCCCTCGAGTCTGCGAGTCGGGGGCAGAGATATGGTGGGTATGGCGCAGTTGGTTAGCGCGCCAGATTGTGGCTCTGGAGGCCGAGGGTTCGAGTCCCTCTACCCACCCGTTTTTATTTTAGGGCTATCGCCAAGCGGTAAGGCACAGGGTTTTGATCCCTGCATTCGCTGGTTCGAATCCAGTTAGCCCTGTATACCACGAAGCGAAGCGAAGTGGGGGATGCCTTATGACCGGCGTCAAGATGTTCGGCAGAACTTTTTCCTTGTATAGTCATAAGGGCGGACCACGAAGCGGAGCGGAGTGGTGGATTCCTTATGACCGGCATCCAAAGTCCTTCCGTGGGAAGGCAAGTTTATATGGGACATTAGCTCAGTCGGTAGAGCACCTGACTTTTAATCAGGTTGTCGGGGGTTCGAATGAATCCCCCATGTCTCACTGCATATCGGTTTGACCCGGATCCAAGGTGCACGGACAGTGCGCTTTTTTAATTTAAAATACATATTTTGTTGCCATTGTCCTTTTTATGACGTATAAATATACAGAAAACAACAGAACATGGTCTATGCATTTAATATACAGGCTGTAATCGAAAGGAGTGACTATCATGATAGATAATGAAAAGAATATGATATCGGAAGCTGAACTTGATGGTGTAAGCGGAGGACTTATCTTCAATGCAAGGACGACAGGACGGGAGATGTGCTCGCAAGAGCGAACACCTATGATCTGGCCGTACAGTATGCGGTAAATATGGGAAAATCCTATGAATATACAGAGGATTGGAACAGGGTTCAGTGGCTGCGCAATAATCACTGAGGTATACGGCATTTATGGAAACAGAGTATGAAGGCATCGGATACACCGATGCGATAAATGTAAAGGATATAGAGGAAGGTCTGCGGAACGCAGGCCTTTCTGTTCGTGTGTATTATAAAGAGGAGACAGGCTCGACAAACGAGGATGCAAGGAGATTATCGGAAACTTCCGATACCACTGTTCTTGTTATCGCGAATATGCAGAAAAAGGGACGGGGAAGAAGGGGGCGCGATTTCTTTTCGCCTGCGGGATCCGGGCTGTATATGAGCCTTGCCATCCCTGATGCATCCGGGCTCATAAAGACGGTAAAGGTGACCGCCGCAGCGGCAGTAGCTGTGGCAAGGGCTGTTGATGAAACCGTATTTTGCGGGCAAGAAAGAGCATTGATCAAATGGGTCAATGATATATATATTGATGAAAAGAAGGTCTGCGGGATACTTACCGAAGCATTTCTTTCTCCGGATGATAAAGAAGCGGCATATATGGTTATAGGTATCGGGATAAATGTATATGAGCCCGGAGACGGTTTCCCGCAGGATATACGGGAAAAGGCAGGATATCTGATAAGCGCGGGCGAAAGTGTTAAAAAGGGACTTAGAAACAGACTGGCGACAGAGGTCATAAAGCAGCTGTTCAGGTATCTTTACGCACCCGGTGACTGCCTTGCGGTATACAGAAAGAAGTCAAATCTTATTGGCTGCGGCATAACGATAAATTCATTTGTTCCGGATGATATAAGACCCGCACGGGCAAAGGTTACCGGTATAGATGATGAATGCGGTCTCATGGTTGAATATGAAGACGGGCAAAAGGAAACGCTCACTTCGGGTGAAGTGAGCGTCGTAAAAACAATAATATAACTTCTTTTTATCTTAGTAGTAGCATTCCCACATACATGGATTGTAACCGGCTGTGGGAAGCGAGGACTGGAGTCTCTTAAAGGTATCTTCCTTAACATTTGCATCATAGTTTTGCTGATCGAACTGTGACTGCAGTGCATTCGATATTGCCGTGAGCTCGTTAAGTCTCTGTGTGAGTCCGGGATTTGTCTTTACTTCGATCTTGGTTGCGTTGAGCAGTGCATTTACGTCATTCAGGCGGGCAAGCGTGGTATTTGCGGTTGCTCTCGCATTGGTGGCAGCTATGCGGGCCTGATCGATAGTATTGATGTTGTGCAGCAGTTCTAGGTTGCGTACCTTCGGATCCACAGGCTTTGCGGGTTTTAAAGCAGCTGCCAGCATCACCGGATTGTTTAAGAGTATTGTATTTGCAGCGGCCTGATTTGCAGCGGCAGCGTTGACTGCTGCAAGGTTCGCCTGAGCCTGTTTGGCATATGCATCCTGACTTGCGGCGATCGCAAGCAGCATTGCCTGATCGGCCTGGTTCTGCGTTTTGATGGCATTCTGGTTGGCTGCCGAGGCTGCCTTGTTAGCCTGATTTGCTAAAGCCGTCTTGTATTCCGGCGGTGTAGCCGCAGCGGAAAGAAGCATCAGCTGATACGCAGTATACGCATCTGCTTTGACGGGACTTGTAAGCAGCAGGCATGCTGATATAACGAGCAGACCGGCACTTATAATTTTGTTCTTCATATCTTCTCCTCCTGTATGAATTTTCCTGCTGTATCATAAACCTTTTATATATGGTTTGTTTACCACATTATTTTTGTGGGTATCATATAGTATATCACATTTTTGCGGAAAGTAACACAAAATCTTTATAAATTCTGAAAAAAACATTAAAAATACCCAAATTGACGAAATTTATACCACATAATGAACAATTATAAAAAATGAACACAATATATTGACACAGCACTTTTCTTTATTTATAATACACTTTAGCACTTTAAACCGTAACGCTTTAAAGCGGCGTTTGAAATTTAAGGAGGAAATGAGATGACAGTAGTATTAAGTTCGGTCCTGTTGATAATCTTTTTTGCGGTTATGATAGGCGTCGGTATTTACACAAGAAGAAGCGCAACTGATGTTAACGGCTTCGTTCTCGGCGGAAGGAGCGTAGGCCCGTGGCTTACGGCTTTTGCGTTCGGTACATCGTATTTTTCGGCGGTTATCTTCGTAGGATATGCCGGACAGTTCGGATGGCTTTACGGAATGTCGGCAACATGGGCAGGCATAGGAAACGCTCTTGTCGGATCCATGCTCGCTTGGAAGATCCTCGGCAGAAGGACCAGGATAATGACCCAGTCACTTGATGCAAAGACGATGCCCGAGTACTTCGAGAAGAGGTTCTTTTCAAAGAATCTCAAGATAATAGCTTCCGTTATCGTCTTTATTTTCCTCATCCCATATACGGCTTCGTTATATAACGGACTGTCGAGTCTGTTCGGTCTTGTGTTTGACATGCCTTACTGGACCGTTATAGCGATCATGGCGGTACTTACCGGAATATATGTTATCTTCGGCGGATACATGGCTACGGCAATAAATGATTTCATACAGGGGATCATCATGCTCATAGGTATCACCGCGGTCATTCTTGCAGTGCTTAACAGCCACGGCGGACTGCTCGCTGCTACCCAGGAACTTTCCGCGATAGATTGTGAAGGCTGGGCAGGAGGAGCTTATACATCATTCCTGGGACCCGATCCTCTGGCACTTGTATTCGTTGTGATACTTACGTCTCTCGGAACCTGGGGCCTTCCACAGATGGTCGGCAAGTTCTATGCGATCAAGAGCGAGAAGGATATACATAAGGGAACTATAATATCTACGCTCTTTGCGATCATAGTTGCCGGCGGATGCTACTTCCTTGGCGGATTCGGCCGTCTCTATGCGGATAAGATAAAGTACAACGAAGCCAACGGCAAGCCTCTGTTTGATACAATAGTACCTGCTATGCTCTCAACGCTTCCGTCGATCATAATAGCGATCGTCATCGTACTTGTGCTTTCGGCATCGATGTCAACGCTGTCATCACTTGTTCTTACTTCAAGCTCCACATTTACGCTTGATGTTATAAAGCCCGCATCAAAGAAGGGAATGGATGAGAAGAAACAGGTATTCATCATGCGTATATTCATTGTCTTCTTCATCCTTGTATCGGCGGTCATCGCGATCGTAAAGGACGCATTCCCGGGTATTACATTTATAGCCCAGATGATGGGTGTTTCATGGGGTGCACTTGCGGGAGCCTTCCTTGCACCGTTCCTTTACGGCCTGTACTGGAAGGGGGCTACCAAGGCATCGGTGGGAGCCTGCTATATCTGGGGCTGCGGCATAGCGATCGTACAGCTTATAGTCACGCTTGGCGGTATTGATGTAAGTTCCTGGGGACCGGTGCTCGGATACATCTTCAAGTCTTCGATCAATTCCGGTGTTGTTGCAATGGTAGGCGGACTCATAGTCGTTCCGCTTGTCAGCAAGATAACACCCGGGGAAGATAAGGATAAGATCGATGATATGTTCACATGCTTTGACAAGAAGGTTGAGGTTCCCGTTAAGGAAGCGCTTGACTGATATGAAAATGATCTTACGCAGATAAGAAAAGGCCGGGAACTATTTCCCGGCTTTTATTTCCGCTTTATCTTTGTACATCTCTTCGTCTGCCCGTTTGACGATGTCCTGAACAGTCCTGTCGTTCTCCGGATCGAAAACGGCCATCCCGCATGCGATGGAAATATAATCGAGCGGGAGCGGCATTTTGTCCGAATACGGGTTCATACGTGATCTTATTTCCCGCATGAGCTCATCGCGGTTATCATAATCACCGCCGTCCAGCACGGCAACGAATTCATCACCGCCTATACGGTATACCGGACTGTGTTTGAACACATTGCAGATAAGACGGCATGAACGTATGAGATAGGCATCTCCTGCATCATGCCCGCGGCTGTCGTTTATCAGCTTTAAACTGTTGACATCGAACATGGCTATCGCAAATCTGATCCCGGATTCTATGTTTATCTCAGATTGCAGCCGCTTTTCCTTATCCTCGTATGCAGTCCTGTTATTGACATTTGTAAGGGGATCCTTACGCATGAGTTCGATCAGCCGCTTATTTAGAAGATCGAGGCTTAACGAGTGACGGAACTTGTCAAAAACCAGTCCCATGCGGCTCTGGTATGTCTGAAGGTAATGATTTGCGATCTTTTCCATGCAGTCCCTGAAAACTATATATCCGTATGCTTCATCGGCTTCATGTATCGGAAGGAAGACATACAGATGATTCGGCCCCTCACCTGTATATCCGGGTATCAGCTGCCTTTTGTGGAACTGTGTATTTTCATATACCATGCCGTCCTCTGTTGAATAGAGGATCTCCATATAATTGCTGTAACCGTTTTTCCTGAGCTTTATATTCCTGTCATATATTGACAGTCCGAAGTTGGGATCAAGGAGAATGTGGAAGGAGTCTCCCTCGTAATCATGATCGCCGGTAAGGAGACCGTTCAGATCATCCTTGAATTCCTGATATGTAAGACTCGATAATACCGTAGTATCGATAAGGTTCAATTTACGGTTAAAGTATGTGGTCATCGCACGTTTGCTGAAAGCTTCGCGTCCGACACGTCTGCGGATCTTATCGCTGCTGCGGAATTCGTAACAGTTACAGCTTTCGCCCGGTATAAACTTGCAGGGTATTACCACAGATCTCTCACGTTCGATGCCGGAGGTTATGTCAAGCCACAGTTTTGCGCAGTTAGAACCCATATCTGTGAAACACTGATCGATCGATGCTATGGAAGGATCGAAGATCTGGCTGTCATCTATAAAATCATAGCCGGTAACAAGGACGTCGCCGGGGACACTGTAACCGTTATTTCCAAGAGTCACACAGGTTTCCATTGCAAGTCCGTCGTTGGCACAGATGAAGACGTCAGGAAGAGGACGAGAGGAACTTACGTATTCGTTTATATAACGTGTGACTGCCGAATTTTCCCATTTGGTGTAAAATACTTCCTTAAGATCGTCTTCTGCGCCGTTTTCCTTAAGATGATCCCTTACGGCTTTGAGCCTGAGCTCGGAATCAAGTGAATCCGCGGTGCCTGCTAAGAAGACGATATCATGTACACCGTGCTCATTCATGAGATGATCGCACATTGTGCGCGTGGCGACATAGTTATCGGAACCTATATAATATGCATCCTCGTGTCTCTCACCCTGCATTATTACGGGTATACCGGCTTTTTTCGCCCGGCTTATCAGCTTGTCGATCTCTGCCTGGAAGTTAAGCCCGCTGCCGAAAATGACGATCCCGTCAAAATCCTTAAGATCGGGCAGCGAGTATATGTTGAGCTCACCCTGCTTTGTTGCGGGTGTATCTATATAGATGGGATAACAAAGGAAGAGGAAGATATCCACATGATCGTTCTTCAGGGCATCCTGCATGCCCTGAAGGAACTGCGACAGGATCTCGCCGCACCACCCGGTTGTAAATACTGCGATCTTTCTCTTCATATGGGTCCTCGATTGCGGATAATTAACGTGATGATCATCACAAGGATTATATCATAATCCGCGAAATGATAAAATACTGCAAAATGAAATTGAAAAACATTGATAATCGGCAGACAATTTGGTAAAATCAATCAGGTTTAAGACAGATCAAAACCGACATGCGGATATGGCGGAATTGGCAGACGCGCTAGATTTAGGTTCTAGTGGGAACACCCGTGCAGGTTCAAGTCCTGTTATCCGCACGTATAACTCCCGATCATCAAAGGGAGTTATTTTTATAGTTCGGTATGCCGTGTTATACCGCAGAGACCAAATACTGAAAGGCTTAAGGTGAAGACTATGGTAAGACGTGCCCGGAAAGAGGATATTGCAAGGATCCTGGAACTGCTCATACAGGTTGATATGGTGCATCACAACGGAAGGCCGGATCTGTTTAAGGGGCCGGCCACAAAGTACGGTGCGGATGAACTGGAAGAGATAATAAAAAATGACGATACCCCCGTGTTTGTGTGCGTAAATGAGGAAGGTACCGTTATGGGACACGCCTTCTGTATGCATAAACAGATAACGGATGACCGTGTACTTACGGATGTGAGGACGCTTTATATCGATGATATCTGTGTGGATGAGGCATTTCGCGGACACGGTGTCGGGCGTGCTCTTTACGATCATGTCATAGAGTATGCGAGATCGCTTGATTTTTACAATGTCACTTTAAATGTCTGGTCCTGCAATCCCGGAGCGGTAAAATTCTATGAAACCATGGGGCTTAAACCGCAGAAGATAGGGATGGAGAAGTTGTTGCGGTAAAACGGGATATGATATAAACTATAAGAGTAGTATTTTAGGAAGGTTGTACACTGATTGACTGATATTAAGCGCAGGATACTCATAACAAACGATGACGGTATAGATTCGGACGGTATCGCAAGACTTGCACAGGCGGCGAAGGAGTTCGGAGAAGTGTGGGTGGTCGCGCCCGCACATCAGAGGAGCGCAGCTTCGCACTGCATTACCTTAAGGGAGCCGATAGATGTATATCCGCATGATTTCCCCGTAAAGGGAGTCCATGCATATTCGTGCAGCGGAACGCCGGCGGACTGTGTGCGTGTTGGCGGATTGAGCGTTATGCCGGCAAAGCCAGACGTGGTATTGTCGGGTATCAATTTCGGATATAACGTTGCAACGGATATACAGTATTCCGCAACGGCAGGAGCGGCTTTTGAGGCGGCATTTCAGGGGTATATCGCGATAGCCCTGTCCGAGCATATGAACGGCTGCCATGAGGTGACCGATGCTTATCTTGCGGATATACTTAAGGAATACATTGATGTAAGGCTTGGGCACGGCCGGATAGTCAACGTTAATTTTCCCGGGTGTCCGTTATCCGGGTTTAAAGGAATATTAAGGGACCGAAAGACGTCACACGATTCACTGTTCCATGATCATTATAATGTGATCGGGGAGCTTGAGAACGGCGGCTTAAGGTATATGATCGAGGGTGTCCATAACGAGCAGGCGGAGGAGGGCACGGATTTTCGTGCCGTTGTTGAGAATTATATATCGATCGGTATCGTATCAAATGTCGGTTGACATAAAATGACGCAAGCGGGTATTTGCATACAGAAAAAGGTGACATATGGCGAGAAAACGCAGGATAGCAATTCTCGGCGGTGAAGTCGAAGAGAAGAGACAGAGCCGTTTCATAACAGGGTTCTTAAAAAAGGCGCGGACAGAGGATATGGATGTCTGTGTCTTTTCGATGTTCAGGAAGTATCAGGATACACAGGTACGTGAGGCCGGTGATGCCAATATATTCAATCTGTTTGATCCGGTCGCGTTTGACGGGATAGTCATCATCAAGGACAGTATACAGACAAACGGAGTATGTCACGATCTTGAGACAAGGATAAATGAGAAGTTTAACGGTCCGGTCCTTGTCATTGACAGGGAGAGTGATTTTTTCCCGAGCGTTTTTGAAGATGACTATGCCGGGATGTCCGCTCTTGTCACTCATATGATAGAAGTCCACGGCTGCAGGGATATTGCCTATGTTTCGGGCAAACGCTGGCATACTCATGCGCAAAAGCGTCTGCAGGGATACTGTGATACCATGAAGAAGTTCGGGTTAAGGCCGGATGAGGACCGTATCTTTCATGGGGATTTCTGGTATACGAGCGGAGAACAGGCGATCAGGGAATTCATGCTAAGTAAAAAGGGACTTCCGGAAGCGGTCGTATGTGCAAATGATGAAATGGCGATAGGTGTCTGTGAAGCTCTTGAAGAACAGGGACTCAGAGTGCCCGAGGATATTGCCGTTGTCGGATTTGATTCGACTGAAGAAGGCAGGACGGGTCCTAAGATAATGACAAGTACTGTTTTTCCGGATGAGGAAAGCGGGGTATATGCTGCGGGATACATTAAGGATAAGCTTGACGGCGTTAAGGAATCGGCATTTCTTGATAAGCCGCGTATCTTTACCGGGGAGACCTGCGGATGCGCTCTGCATGATAAAGGTCAGGGCTGTAACCGCAGGACCTCATGGGTCACCGAGAGAATGGCAGAGGGTATCCGCAGCGTTAATAACATGATGCCCGAGAATCTTCTTATACAGCCGAATCTGCAGGGTTATCTGGGAACCCTTTATTCATACGGTTATCAGTTAAAGGAAGTGGAGAAACTCCGTCTGTGTATCGCAAAGCCCTGGATCTCGATGGATAAGGATCCCAATATTCACGTGGTCAATATGGGATATCCGGACAGGATGGTCCTTGCACTTAAATATAACGGTTCGGGGAAGGACGGTATGGCAGGGACTGATGAGGAATTTGACACCGCACTCCTGCTTCCCGAACTTGAAGAGGAGCATGACGAGCCTCTGGCATATTTTTTCACACCGCTTTTCTGTGAAGATGAGTGTTTTGGGTATACGGCGGTAAGCTACGGAGAAGCAGCGCGTACATACGATCTTGAATACCGTTTCTGGATAGCTGCCGTATCGAGAAGCATGGAGGCTCTGCGCCGAAGGATGATGATAGAATGCCTAAAGGATCAGCTTGCCGTCAGCATGCAGGGAAAATTCTCGTCTGCGAATGCAAAATACGAACTGCTTTCGGAAGAAGAGAAACAGGATTATGAACTTGTAAAGCGCATCCTTGATGAGAATCTTCTGACATATTTTTTCCAGCCTATCGTAAGTGCCACGGATGGAGAGATCTATTCATACGAGGCGCTGATGCGTTCAAATACGGACAAGAGGATATCGCCTCTTGATATCATAAAGTATGCGGGCCTTCAGGGGAGGCTTTCGGACGTTGAGAAGGCAACATATTTTAACGTTCTCGGATATATGGAGAAGAATGAGGAGGCATTCGGCAGCGCAAAGGTCTTCTTAAACAGCATACCGGGCATGCGCCTTGATGAGGAAGACTTTAATGCGATCAAGGATCTGCTCCGGCGCAACTGCAAAAGGACGGTGATCGAGCTGACAGAAGAGGCGGAGCTTGGCGAGGAGGAGCTCGATAACATGAAGAAGCTGTTCCGCGAATTGAATGTCGAGATAGCGATCGACGATTACGGAACAGGATATTCCAATGTAAGTAATCTGCTGCGTTATATGCCCAATTATGTGAAAATAGACCGCGCCCTGCTTTCGGGCATAGACAGTAAGCCGCAGAAACAGCATTTTGTGAGCGAGATCATAAAGTTCTGCCATGATAACGACATACAGTCCCTTGCGGAGGGCGTAGAGACCAAGGAGGAACTGCGTACCGTCATCCACATGGGAGTTGACCTCATACAGGGTTATTATACGGCCAAGCCGTCGGCAGATATTATAAAGCGTATAAACGATATGGTAAGGAACGAGATCAAGAGTTATTACCAGGAGCGTCAGGACGGATCGGACAAGCGCATCCATATTGCGGGAAGCACTAACCGTATTTCACTCGGAATGCTGTATCGTGACGGATATACCGATATTTCGGTAGGGGATGAAAATGCCGTTTACAAGGATATTGCAGTCATCGGTTCACCGGGACTTGTCACGGATATGCATATGCAGATCCTGTCGGGATATATCGGGGTCATCACCCTGGAGAATGTTTCGTTTTCAAATATCAAGGGCAGACCCTGTATAGACATCGGAGAGAACTGTGATGTTACCTTAAAGCTCCAGGGCGAGAATAATTTCAAAGGAATGGGTATCAGAGTACCCGTAAGTTCGCGTCTTATTTTCATCGGAGAGGGCAATCTGGAGATCACGATAAGCACTCCGGAATATTACGGTATAGGCAATACGGTAAATGATGCTCACGGGGAGATCCTCTTTGAACAGGATGGACGGATAAGCGTTAATGCGAGCGGACAGTACGGTATCTGTATAGGTGCGGGTCTTGGCGGAAGGCTTCAGATCACCCGCGGACAATACTCCGTAAAGGTCGGAGGAACAAAGTGTGTAGGTATCGGAGCGATAAAGGCCGATTCGAGATTCGAGGTACGAAACTGCATGCTTGATGCGGAAGTAAATGCCGAATACGGGGTTTGCATAGGTTCGCTTGAAGGATCGACAGGCTTTTATCTGTCGAAAGCGACCTTTAATATTTCCGCGAGCGGTGATTTTATTTCAGGAGTCGGGACAATAGAAGGTGCGGAATCCAATGTGCTCTTTGAAGATTCAAGGATAAGGTTTAATTTAAGATCGGATGTGTCCACCTGTGTGGGAGCCCTTAAGGGAAGAACTGATTTTTCGATAAGCCATTCGAGTGCGACCTTTGAGAATTCAGGTGATGAAGCCCTGATCATAGGAGGAAAGGAACAGATTACCGGGATCGATATGGACAAGGCCGATGTTAAGATAGATATACATACGGGGCTTAACCGTGATACTTATGCCACGGAGGATGAAATCCGGGTGCTTGACGGAAGGTTAAGCTGCAGGGTTAACGGACGTGACATCGAGCGAAAACTTGTATTCAGTAATTAGGATTTTTGGTCTTGCAAGTTATCATGCTTTTTCGTATATTAAATAAATATGATGTATCATTAAACAATAAGATCTGAGAAGGAAGGAATTATCCGATGTCCGAATGGTGGGCGGGCGTAGTCGATACGTTCGAAAGATGTTTTGTAAATGAAGGCAGGTACATGCTGCTTGTAAACGGCATAGGTGTTACGATAAAGGTCTCGCTGCTTGCGATGGTCATAGGTGTCATCATCGGATTCCTTATAGCATTGTGCAATCTGTCCGATAAGAAGCCGCTTAATGTGATAGGCAAGGTTTATACGGATGTGATCCGCGGGACACCTTCCGTTACACAGCTTATGATCATCTATTTTGTTGTGTTTGCGACGATAAACTGGTCAAAATGGATAATAGCTGCGATCGCATTCGGCATTAATTCGGGTGCCTATGTTTCCGAGATCATAAGGGCAGGCATCATGTCGATAGACAAGGGACAGACAGAGGCGGGAAGATCCCTGGGACTGAGTGCCAAACAGACTATGATGCTGATAATCGTACCGCAGGCGGTCAAGAATATCTTTCCCGCATTCGGCAACGAATTCATAACTCTTATCAAGGAGACGGCTATCGTAGGTTATGTCGGACTTATGGATATCCAGAAGGCGGGAGATTTTATCAAGAGCGCAACTTATCAGGCATTTATGCCGCTTGTGGGGACTGCGATCATATATTTTGTATTGATCAAGATCCTTACTGTCGCACTCGGAAAGTACGAGAAACGTCTCAGGAGATCGGAAATAAGATAAGATTACGTTAATATTTGGGATCGGTTAAGTATATGGGAAAAACAATAATAAAGGTGAACAACCTGCGTAAAAAATTTGATAATGTGGAGGTCCTTACGGGTATAACGGAGGATATAGATGAAGGAGAGGTAGTGGTTGTCATCGGACCCTCCGGTTCGGGTAAGAGTACTTTCTTAAGATGCCTTAATCTGCTTGAGACTCCCGACGGCGGTGAAGTCATAATTGACGGTGACCAGATCAACCTTCCCGGAACGGATGTTGACAGGTTAAGACGAAAGATGGGCATGGTGTTCCAGCACTTTAATCTGTTCCCGCATCTTACCGTTCTTGAAAATATCACCCTGGCTCCCGAGAAGGTGAACGGACTGACGGCGGAGGAAGCGAAAAAAAAGGCCATGGATCTTCTTGAGCGTGTAGGACTTACGGAGAAGGCGAACGAATATCCCGCTTCTTTATCCGGAGGTCAGAAGCAGCGAATAGCGATAGCAAGAGCTCTTGCGATGGATCCCGAGATCATGCTTTTCGATGAGCCTACTTCGGCACTGGATCCGGAGATGGTAGGCGAGGTACTGGATGTTATGAAGAAACTTGCGAAGCACGGAATGACGATGGTTGTGGTCACGCACGAGATGGGCTTTGCAAGAGAGGTCGGGACCAGGCTCCTTTTTATAGACGAGGGAAAGGTGCTTGAGAAGGGTACGCCGAATGAAGTCCTTAACGAACCCAAACAGGAGAGGACGAAGGCGTTTTTAAGTAAAGTTCTTATATAAATTTATCATAAAGGAGAAAAATTATGAAAAAGTTATCTGCAGCATTATTAACAGTGGCAGCCGCCGCTCTTGTACTTACCGGATGCGGTTCGAAGGGCTCCGGAGCGAATGAGATCAAGTTCGGTACCAACGCCGAATTCCCGCCGTTTGAGTTTGTTACGGCTTCGGGTGTGATCGGAGAGTATGACGGTATCGACATGGCGATAGCCAAACAGATAGGAGAAGAGACCGGCAAGGAGATCAAGATCGAGAATATGGAATTTGATTCACTTCTCATCGCTCTTGAGAACGGTCAGATCGATGCGGTCATCTCAGGTATGACCATCACTGAGGAGAGGGCAAAGTCGGTTGATTTTTCCGTTCCTTACTATGAGGCCACACAGGTGATGATAGTTGACGGTAATTCCGATATACAGAAGGCATCGGATATGGAAGGCAAGAGGATCGTTGTCATCCAGGGTTATACGGGTGAACTGTGCGTTCAGGATCTCGGTTACGATTACGAAGCGTTTAAGAAGGGAACAGAGGCCATCCTTGAACTCAACAACGGCAAGTGTGATGTTGTTGTGCTCGATTCGGCAACAGCCCAGAAATATGTTAAGGATAATCCGAATTTAAAGATAGTTGAAGATAAGGATGCATTCGAGACCGAGGAATACGGTATCGCAGTCAAGAAGGGTAACACGGAACTTCTTGATCAGATAAACAAGTCAATAGAGAAGATGCTTTCTGAAGGTTCGATATCCGAGTGGAGCGTTAAGTACAGCGAGGCTGAATAAGGATTGTAAACAGCCCTGAGAAGCTTTATAATCAGTGTGATATGACATTTACGACAGGAGGGCGGATACCATGAAAAAATTCGGAGTTAAACACATTGTTGCAACAGGTATAGGAGCTGCACTGTTCTTTGTACTGGGAAGGTTCGTCGCGATACCGAGCGGTGTACCGGATACGAATATTTCGATCCAGTATGGTCTGTTAGCATTCATAGCTGCGGTATTCGGACCCATAGCGGGTCTTCTTGCAGGACTGATAGGACATTTCTTTATCGATTTTTCCTATGGCTGGGGCGTATGGTGGAGCTGGGTGATATCATCCGCGATCTTCGGTTGTGTTGTCGGGATATTTGGGAGCAAGCTTAAGATCGATGAAGGCGAGTTTGATAAAAAGAATATAATAACGTTCAATATCGGACAGGTAGTGGCGCATCTTGCAGCCTGGGCGGTCATCGCTCCGATACTCGATATCGTTATGTACGGTGAGCCGGTAAACAAAGTATTTGTTCAGGGAATCGTAAGTGCACTTGTTAACATTGTTACAACTGCCGTAGTCGGAACACTTCTCTGCATCGCTTATTCTTCCGCCATACCGAAGAAGGGAAGCCTTAAGGAAGAAGACTGACAAGGAAATAAACAGAATAAAAGGGTGGGATTTTTCCCACCCTTTCTTTGGTTATGATTATGGATAACGATATTCTTGTTGAATTAAATGATTTCGGTTTTCAGTATAATGCGCAGACCAGGCCTACGCTTTTTAACATAAACCTGAAGCTGCGCAGAGGAGAACGTATCCTGATAGCAGGCCCTTCGGGCAGTGGAAAGTCTACCCTTGTGCACTGTATAAACGGTCTGATCCCGTTTTCATATAAGGGTGAGATGACGGGCTCCCTTAAGATAAAGGGGAAAGAATCAAAAAGATCAAGCCTGTTTGAGATATCGCATACCGTGGGTACCGTGCTCCAGGATTCAGATGCACAGTTTGTGGGGATGACTGTTGCCGAAGATATCGCCTTTGCACTTGAAAATGATTGTGTCGGAGAACCGCAGCTCCATGAGAGGGTCAGGAAGGCTGCGGAAATGGTTGATATAGGCGGATATCTTAAGCATGCGCCCGGAGAACTCTCGGGAGGACAGAAACAGAGGGTTTCCGTTGCCGGTGTGCTTGTGGATGATGTTGACGTACTTATCTTTGACGAACCGCTCGCCAATCTCGATCCCGCGACGGGAAAACAGGCAATAGAGCTTATAGCGAAGATGCAGGAGCAGACAGGAGCTGCCGTAATAATAGTTGAACACAGACTTGAAGATGTTCTCCACAGATCCGTTGACAGGATAGTGCTCATGCAGGAGGGACGTATTAAGGCGGATATGAGCGCCGATGAGCTGCTTTCCGGTGCGCTGTTAAGTGAATGCGGCATCAGGGAACCTCTGTATATCACGGCGCTTAAGTATGCCGGGGTTGACATAACACCCAAGAAACAACCCGCATCGATCCGTACGATCGTGCTTGATGAAGCGGATAAAAAGAGGGTACGGGAGTGGTATGAAAATACAGGTGCATCGGATCACGGACTTACCGGAGAACTGGTAAGGATCGAGGGACTTGATTTTACATATGAGAGCGGCAAAGTACATGCTCTAAAGGATATCTCGGTATCGTTTGCCGAGGGTGAGATGACGGCGATCGTGGGTACGAACGGTGCGGGCAAGTCGACTTTTGCAAAAGTCATCTGCGGTTTTGAGAAGGAATCAGGAGGAGCCATATATTACAGAGGGAATGACATTTCGGACTTAACCATCAAGGAGAGGGCTGAAAAAATAGGTTACGTCATGCAGAATCCCAATCAGATGATATCCAAAGTGCTCATTTATGATGAGGTCGCCCTGGGACTCAGGAACCGTGGTGTCCCGGAGAGTGAGATAGAGGAGCGTGTCGAGACAGCGCTCAGGATCTGCGGACTCTGGCGTATGAGAAAGTGGCCGGTATCTGCCTTAAGTTACGGCCAGAAAAAAAGGGTTACGATAGCATCGATACTTACCCTTGAGCCGGAAATCATAATTCTCGATGAGCCGACTGCCGGACAGGATTACAGACATTATACGGAGATAATGGAATTCCTGACAAAGCTTAATAAAATAGGGATGACCGTTATAATGGTCACTCATGACATGCATCTCATGCTCGAGTATGCGGACAGAGCAGTCGTATTCTCGAAGGGCCGCATAATAGCCGATGATAAATGCTATAACATACTTACGGATAAGGAGATAATAAGGGAGGCATCCCTTAAGGAAACATCGTTGTATGAGCTGGCGTTAAAATGCGGCATAGATGACGGGACCGATTTTGTCAGGCATTTTATCGATTTCGAGAGAAAAAATGTGAGGATATCGGATCCGGGACCGGAGGGCGTATATGACTAACCTGTTTAATTATATAGATCGTCCGTCACCCATACATTCACTAACAGGGGCGACGAAATTCGTATGTCTCATGCTGTGGAGCTTTGCGGCAATGTCAACCTATGATACACGGATGCTCATAGCCATGACTGTTGCAAGCATCATTTTGTTTGCTGTGGGAAGGATACACTTTAAGGATGTTTCGTTCATGTTCGGTTTCATGTTCATATTCCTTGTATTGAACAGTATCTGCATTTATCTGTTTTCGCCAAGACACGGTACGCAGATATACGGGACATGTACACTTTTGTTCGGGATGAGCGGGAAATATGCGCTTACGGCCGAGCAGCTGTTCTATCATTTTAATTATGTTCTTAAATTCACGGCTACGATACCGATAGTCCTTTTGTTTGTCACGACAACCAATCCGAGTGAATTTGCCGCCTCTCTCAATAAGATAGGTGTGAAATATTCCATTGCCTATGCGGTCGCACTGGCGCTGCGTTACATTCCGGATATACAGAGACAGTATCATGAGATCAGCCAGGCAGGGCAGGCACGCGGTATAGAGATGAGTAAAAAGGCGTCGCTTATAAACAGGCTTAAAGCGGCTTCGGGAATACTGGTCCCGCTCATATTGACGAGTATGAGCAGGATAGAGATCATTTCAAACGCTATGGAGTTAAGAAGCTTTGGGAAACACAGGAAGCGTACCTGGTATATGGCCAGTCCTTTCAAGGCAGCCGATTATATCGCGATGATCGGCTGTGCACTGCTTATTCCTCTGGTGTTATGGCTTTCCGTGGTGAACGGGGGAAGATACTATAATCCGTTTGTGTAAGTCCGCACCCGGTCATTTTTCGGAAAAATCAGTATCCATTGCGATCCCAAGCTGATAATCCGGGAATGCCTTTTGAAGATCCTTAACGACTTCCCTGTGTACGGCGTGGCGGTCCTTGGCAGCAAAGCTTATCACTATATCGAAGCGCATCGTTTTTTCTTCTTTGTCCAGATAGAATCCATGCATCTGAAGTACATATTCGTGTGAAAAGACGACAGCCGCCGCCTTTTTCTTTGCTTCGATCACCTCGCTGTCTTTTGTGTTGATCGAATATACACCTATGGCTGTGAGAAAGACCTGATGCTTTACATAGACTGCATCCTGGATCTTTCTTATCAGGCGGTCGAGCATGTCGGCAGAGTATGTATCGGGAACTTCTATGTGTATCGATCCGTTCCATGAATCCGGACCGTAATTATTGAGCACAAGATCGTAAGCGCCCTGAACATCCGGAAACGAGGTGACGGTTTCCTTGATGCTTCTTGACAGTTCGGGATCGTTGCTCTCACCGAGGATCTGAGAGACCGTTTCCTTAAGCATATCGAAGCCGGATTTTACGATAACAAGAGAGATGACAGCGCCGAGCCATGCCTCAACCGAGATGTGGAAAACGATGAAGACTAT
>ONRZ01000034.1 GCA_900320345.1 uncultured Lachnospiraceae bacterium
CGGTTTAGGTTAGGACTAAGAAATCCGACAATAGTAGTACAAGATATGAGCTATGGAAAGCACAGGGATTCAAGGAAGATGAATTATCATATTCTTTGGGTCCTTTTTTTGTGAGAGATTTTAATGGCCTGTAATAAAAGAAGGAGGATTAAACATGACAGGAACATCATCAATAACGGCATTTAATTACAGCAGTTACACAAGCTATCAGACGACAAACAAAAAGACTGTTGAAACAGACGTATCCATTAATGAAAGAAATACTACGGTGGAAAAGCAGGAGTCTCAAAGAGGAACAGTCATGGCGGAGTATTATGCGAGAAAGCCGCAATACAGGGAGTTACAGGAAGCTGTTTGACGATTATTACAATTCCAAAGGAGTGCAGACTACCGAATAAGTCCTTTGAACTAAATTAGTCATTTATGGAGATGCTATATAACAACAATCCCGCAATCTGACCGGAAATGGTATAGATTGCGGGATTATTCATGTAATTGGAAGTCTGAATTTCTGTTTTGGTTTATCAGACATTGCCTGTGAAAACAGTGGACATAGTATTCTTGACGATTTTCCTGAGGTCAGGAAAATCGTGGAGGCCGGTGAAAGCATAACACTTGATTAATTATCAAAAAAATGGTAAATTATAACACAACATCAAACAGTATCAAATATTATCAAAAATTTCATGAATTATCAAATGGAATAAATACAGAAAAACATCTGTAAGGAAGGAATCATATCATGAACAAAGCACAGAATCCGTTCACTCATACATACGGGAGTGCAGGTCAGGCTTATATAAATATGGGCTGGGAGCGTAAAGCAATAGATAATTTCAGCTATGATATACCATCTGAGTATGTATATAAGATAACGGGTGTCAGAGGAAGCGGAAAGACAGTTGTTTTGTCAGACATTATCAGGTATTACAGGGAAAAGGAGCAGGTCGATAAAGGATGGATCGTATATGACCTGTCATCTGCCAGAGATCCGCTTCACACGTTGGTTGCATATCTTGCAGATGAGAAATTTGCAGGAGGCGGCAAGCGGCTTAGCGGAATTAATATCGGTGCATCCATGGGCGTTGTAAATGGAAGCATCAGTACCGGTAAATCCGACAAATACTATGATGATGAGGTTGAACTTGATAAGCTGATCGACAAGGCAGTTGCCAAGGGTAAAAGAATATTGATCTGTATTGATGACATAGCCAAAACAGATGCGGTTGTGGCATTTTGCTCAGTTTATGCCAAATATATAAGAGCCGGGAAGCCGGTATATTTTATCTGTACAGGATTGTTTTCCAATATGGAATCATTGGGACGGGTAAGGAACCTGACTTTCTTCAGAAGGGCTGACTATATTGAAGTAACCGCATTGTCGGATGTTTCGATAACTGCAAAATACAGGAAGCTTCTTAATGTCGATATGGAAGAAGCCAGAAGGCTTGCTAAGCTTACCAAGGGCTACGCATATGCTTATCAGGTATTGGGTAGTCTGTATTTCAATAAAGAAAAATCATATGCTCTTGCCGACCTGATTGATGATTATGATGAAATCTTATTTTCACAATCATATGAGAAGATATGGGAAGAGCTTACAGAGGGTGAACGGAATCTTGTAAAAATATTGATTGACTACAAAAAAAGAGAAGATATATTAGCCCATATGGAAAAACCCAAGAATTATTCCGAATATCGTAGTTCTCTTATCAAAGGGGGTATAGTCATGGAGGTCAGGCGTGGGGAAGTGGATTTCTGTCTCCCTCATTTTGAAGAATACGTAAGATATTTTTGTTTATGACAAATTATGACCTACCGCTAATAAAAACAGGATGCCTGAGAGCATCCCGTTTTTTGTACAGAAAGGATCCGGTCGGACAAAAAAGTATACTTTTAGGATGTATTTTCTAAATTCTGTTGATATATAATTCTTAAAAGCGTTATTTTGATCTATGGGAGGAAATAAAGATGAAAATAAACATCAAAACAACTGCAGTCATTCTATGCTGTGCGCTTGCTTTTTCCACTCTTTACGGGTGCGGTAAGGACGCTGAACCCGTAAGCAGTGAGCCGGCAGTGGAAGAGACGGATGAAGGAAAAGGCGATCTTATTGAGGATGACGAGGTCGATGAAACGAATGAAGAACCTGTGATAAACTATCTTGCTCTTAAGGGACCTTCGTATACGGGACTGACCAATCTTACCAAAGAAAATAATGAGGACGGTTCGTATTGTTATAAGGATATGACTGAAGATGCTCTAACGGTCATCACAAATATGAGCTCGCGTAATTCCCAGCGTGACGGACAGGATCCTGATGCTTATGCGGAGAATTTCGTATGTGCTGTTGTTGATGATACTGACAGTGCCAAGATCATAAGCTCCAAGAATGATGAGACTGTTTCCGGGTCAACGACCTATCCTTCATACAGAGTATACTGGGAGAGCGGATCAAATGAGGATACCAGACAGAATGCCGGTGTGGTAGTGCTTACCGATAATTTCACATATTACTACGGCTACGGATGTCCTATAGACTTTTATGAGGATAATGTGGAGTTCTATGAGAGTGAACTGGACAATGTTAAGCTGATAGATCTTGCAGATCTTGACGCGACATCGGAATCTGCAAGTGATGCTTCCGGGAAATCGTCCGGGGGTTATGAAGTTTACCTTGATAAGATAGATGAGCTTAAATCAGAAGGACTGGCTGATCAGTTCACACTTGCATTCATCAATGATGACGGCAGAGATACTCCCGAGCTCATTGCAAGTGATTCCACAGGATCTTTTGATCATGAAAATGCATTCATTTTCACGTTCGAAGATGGTGAAGTTGTCGAGGTTGCAAGCGTGATCTCGGGTGTTGACGGGGCCAATCTTGACTATGCGATAGGAGCAAACCTCATCCATATAAGCGGAGCGGCAGCCGGGATGAGAGATGCATTCTACAGGATAGAGAAGGGCAAGCTTGAGGAGGTATTTGTTGCCGAGGCATCAAGCATGGACGAGGACGCTAAATACTCTATAAACGGAGAAAGCGCTAAGAAAGATGATTACTATAAGCAGATCAATGATTTTATGGAGCCTTACAATCCTTTGGTCCGTATAGCTTATGACGGATTATATGATGTTACTTACACATACAGTGACGGTTATGGCGGCTTCGAGCAGGGCTCTTCCGAAAGCTACACTCCGGCTTCCGAGATAACAGGTAAATAGAAAGTTGATTTTATGATCATTAAAGACCGGATCAGGGCGGGTTTTCGACTGACAGTTACAATGATGAGGACGATGAATACACAATATGCATTTTGTTGAAGCCAAAGGAATACTGACCGCTAACGGCGGCCGTCACGGCATGAATATATATCGCGGATGCAGTCACGGCTGTATTTACTGTGACAGCAGGAGCCGTTGTTATCAGTTTACACATCCCTTTGAAGATATTGAAGTAAAACAGAATGCACCGGAACTGTTGGAAAAAGCACTTAAAGCAAAAAGAAAAAAGTGCATGATAGGGACCGGTGCGATGTCGGATCCGTATATGCACATCGAGAAAGATTTATGCCTTACACGAAAGTGTCTGGAGATCATCCTGCAATATGGATTCGGTGTTGCTATACAGACAAAATCGGATCTGATCCTTCGGGATATCGATCTGCTTGATGAAATAAACAGATCAGCAAAATGCGTGGTACAGATGACTCTCACGACATATGATGATGACTTATGCCGGATACTGGAGCCGCATGTCTGTAATACAAAACGTCGTATAGAAGTACTGGAAGAGATGCAAAAACGGGGGATTCCGACGATCGTATGGATAACTCCGATCCTTCCTTTTATTAATGATACGGAAGAAAACATCACATCGATATTGAATGAGTGTGTCCGTGCCGGGGTAAAGGGTATCATTGATTTCGGCATGGGGCTTACACTCAGGGAAGGCGACCGGGAGTATTATTATGCGGCGCTTGACAGATACTTTCCGGGAATGAAAGAACGATACATAATGCAGTACGGAAATTCATATGAAATCCCCAGTCCAAATGCAAGGAAGCTGACAGAGATATTTAAGAAGACCTGCAAGGCAGGCGGGATCATGTCAAGTCCTGATGAGTGCTTCCGTTTTATGAACGACTTGCCGGAGAAATATGCTCAGATGAGCATATTTGATCTGTAAACAGGATACATTTTCGGATGTATTCTTTTTATGCCGAAAAATTCTGATAAAACACCTCAATCTGACATATATGCTGTTATTATCCTGTCTTTTATAGTAAAATTATTCTGACTACCCTTTTATTATCATCTGAAGACGGAGACAAAAATGGATCGTTGGATAGTTGTGGTCGATGACGAGGCTATGAGCCTGACTAACGCAAAAAATATGCTCAGCGAAGAGAATATGCGCGTCAGCTGCTTGCGCTCGGGAGAAGACCTTCTAAAATTTGTTGAGAAAAATCAGCCTGATCTTGTACTGCTGGATATCATTATGCCGGGAATGGACGGATTTGAGACATATGATGCCTTGCGCAGATTTGAAGATCAGGCAGGAAGGCCGCATATTCCGGTGATCTTTTTGTCCGGCGAGCATGACAGTGCGGTAGAACGGCAGGGACTTGAGATCGGAGCTTCCGATTTTATACGCAAGCCGTTCAATAAGGAAATAATAGTAAGGCGGATAGAGAATACCATCATCAACCAAAAGATGATAGAAACCCTCACAGAAGAGGCAATGATCGATAATCTTACGGGTTTCTTAAATAAGTCTCGGGGAACCGAAAGGGTATCGAAATTGTGCGGCAGGAAGAAAGGTGCGCTCATGATACTTGATATTGACAGCTTCAAGCTGGTCAATGACCTTTTCGGACATGAAACCGGAGACAGAGTGCTCAAAGCCTTTGCCGATATCATCAGGAGCAACACAAGGGAAACAGATACCATAAGCCGCATCGGCGGGGACGAGTTCATGGCATTTTATGAGGATCTTACCGAAGAAAACGCTGTTGCATCTCTCACATTGCGTCTTAATTCACAGTTGACGACGGAAGCCGCAAAACTTATGGGTGAGGATCACGGGATCCCGCTCGGGATATCGATAGGTGTTGTTATGGTGCCGGAGCATGGGAGGGATTATAATGCCCTCTTTGCCATGGCGGACGGTGCATTGTATTCTGCCAAGCAGAACGGCAAGCATGGATACTGTATATATTCACAGATAAAAAATGGAAATACTATTGATTCGGAAGATCCCGAAGATAAGCTCGAACGAATAATCAGGATAATAGAAGAACGCAATGACAAGCAGGGCGCCCTTCTACTGGGAGTGGATTCGTTTGCGCTTGT
Source organism: uncultured Lachnospiraceae bacterium (assembly GCA_900320345.1). Lineage (GTDB taxonomy): Bacteria > Bacillota > Clostridia > Lachnospirales > Lachnospiraceae > UBA2868. Next base: position 5,356 of record ONRZ01000034.1, read on the forward strand.
CTACAGGTTTATCATGAGATTTTATAAGAGGTATGGAGGAACCGCAGCATTGCTTTTGCTTACCCTGTCTCTGGAAGAAGATACGGATAACTTAAAAAAGCTGGAGATTACGGCGAGTTTTGCCGCTATGGTTAAAAAAATCCTCAGGATGAGTGATATCATCATGCAAAACGGGTCAAACAGCTTCTTTGTATTGCTGACGGAACGGACAAGGGCAGAAGTTGAAGGTGCGATCGACAGGATAGAAGAATGCTGGAAATCCGAAAACACCGAAAACGCGGCGATAGATTATGCATACAAATATATAGATCACACCGGAGAAGGCAGAGAGTGAATCTAACGAAGTCAGGTGAAAATTCAATAAGGCGTACGATCATTCTCGGAGCTACGGTCATAATCTTCTTTGTCAGTATTGTTTTTGCTTACTACAACATGGTCTTTGAAGAGAAGCGGAACAATATCATCAAGGACGGCAGAATGGACGCCATTCAGTCAGCCGATCAGTTTGAGAAATATCTTTCCGCAAATATCGATCTTGTCAAGTTCACCGCATATACGCTGGATGAAATGATAGTAGGAAAGAAGACGGATGAGGAGATACAGGATTTTCTTGTAGGTCAGTCGACGGCAATAAGAAATGCGGTGATCGAGAATTCCACAGGTCTTTACGGATATATAAACGGGAGATTTTTCAGCGGGACCAACTGGGAGCCGCCCAAGGATTATGACGCAACGAACCGGCCATGGTATATAAAGCCGATGAAAAGTCCGGGACAGCTGACGATACTGGAACCTTATACGGATGTACAGTCAGGTAATACCATGCTGGCATTGGGAAAGACTCTGTGCGACGGAAGGAGTGTGATATCGGTTGACGTTTCTCTTGACCGGATGCAGAAACTTACGGAAGAGACAGTCAAGGATGGAAGCTCAGATATTGAAATGATATTGACGGATGACGGAACGGTAGTCACTCATTCCGATGTGAATGAAGTAGGGAAAAATTACGGTAACGACAGATCAACGTTCGGAGCCGCGATGTACAGCAGATTAAACCGTTCGGAAGAGAACTATTTTGAATTTATATATAACAGGGAACATTACATAGTTTATGATGTTCAGTTCGAGGGTGACTGGCATTGTATATCGGTACATAATGCCACCAGGGTGTTTTCCTCTTTGACGAGTATCTTTGTGATAACCATTTTTGTTGTTGTGGCGATCGTACTCATACTGGGAATAATGCTTACCGTTTCAAGCAGAAGAGCGATCACGGCAAGAAAGGCTGTTGCGGCAAACGAAGCAAAGACAGAGTTCCTGTCAAAGATGTCACATGAGATACGTACCCCGATAAACGCCGTTCTCGGAATGAACGAGATGATCTTAAGAGAAAGCAGAGAACGGAATATACTTAATTATTCCGAAAAGATAAGATCGGCGGGACAGGAACTTCTTAAGCTGGTAAATGAGCTTCTTGATTTTTCCAAACAGGAAGCATCAGGAGAAGACAAGGTTAAAACGCAGCCGTTTACTGCTCCTTCGGCATCGATACTTGCGATCGATGACAATCAGATGAACCTTGAGGTATTAAGAAGTCTGCTTAAAAGGACACGGATAAATATTGATACGGCTCTGAGCGGAGATGAAGGACTCAAACTGTCGGAAGAAAGAAAATATGATCTTATCTTTTTGGATCATATGATGCCTGAGAAAGACGGCATAGAGACACTGCATGAGTTACGAAGTCGTGAGAACGATCCTAACTCTCATACTCCGGTAATATGCCTTACCGCCAATGTTATTGAGGGAGCCAGAGACAAGTATATCGCAGACGGTTTTGATGATCACATGACCAAGCCGCTGGATGCGGACAGACTTGAGGAAATGCTGCTTAAGTATCTGCCGGAAGAAAAAATAGAATACGCAATACGGGAAGACGAAACGGAGGACCGGTTTGAAGCCGAGGATATCGCCATACCCGAACCTCTTAAGGCTCTTGCGGGATTTGACGGTATAGATCTTACCGACGGAATAAAGAACAGCGGATCGGTACAGGCATACATTCCGCTGCTTAAGATATTCTATAATTCCATTGATGAAAAGAAGACGGAGTTGGAGAATTATTTAAGTGACGGAGATATCGGAAACTATACGATAAAGATCCATGCACTTAAGAGTTCCGCTCGTATCATCGGTGCCGCATCGTTGGGAGATAAGGCACAGGCTCTGGAAGAAGCGGGAAAAAACAACGATCTTGACAGGATCAGAGCCGATCATGATGCGTTTATGGCGGATTATTTAAGTTTTAAGGAGCCTCTTTCAGGGATCTTTTCAGACGAAGAAGAGAAAAGTAATAAACCCGAGGCGGAACCTGAACTTATGGCAGAGGTATTTTCGGAGCTTAATAAAGCTGCCGATGATATGGATTGCGACAGGCTGCAGACGATCATTACGGAGATGGAAGAATACAGGATACCGGATAAGGATGCGGTTTTATGGAAAAAACTTAAGGATGCTGTGGAAAATTACGATTACAGTTACATTCTTGAGCTTTTGGACGGTGAAGGAAACAGTTAAAGAGGGTCAAAATGAGTCAGAAGAATAATGAGAAATTAATAATGTTTGTCATCACTTTGGGATCTTTGGGACTGATCGCGGAGATCGTCCTGATGGGATGGGAATTATGGGTTCCGTGCTTCATCATCATAGGTGTCGTTGCTCTGTGGGGGATGAGTCTGTCGGAGCGTATCGAATATGATATACGTGTACTCGTCTATTCCGGATATGCGGCCATGCTGCTTTTTTATCACGGTATTCACAAGAACAGTTTTTTTGACGCGGGCATCGTTGTGATCCTGGGTATGGCAGCTTATTCGACACTTAACAAAGTGTATATGATGAACATCTATCTTATAGAGTTTTTTGTTGTATTTCTCATTCATTTTCTCAATCTGCCGGGAGGCGATCCGATAGTATATGACAGGCTTAATGTATCAAGGATCCTGCTGCATATAGCGATAGTGCTGCTGGTATATTCGATATGTGTAAAATCCATTAATGAAAGGCTTGAGGATGAAGAAGAAAAAAGGGTAATGGGAGAGAGGATCGAGCAGAATGATGCAAGTATGGAGGACTTTTTGTCAAATATCTCTCATGAACTCAGGACACCTGTAAATGTTGTTAACGGAATGTCGGATCTTCTGATAAAGAGAGGCGTCGGATATGAGGCCGATTCGATCAAAAATGCAGGAGTAAGGCTTGCCTATCAGATCGAAGATATCCAGGATTACACGGAATGCAAAAGACAGAGTGTATTTCTGGAAGAAGATAATTATATGAGCATTTCGCTGATAAACGATGTTGTAACAAGCTTTCGTATGAACAGCAATGCAGAAGATCTGGAGATGGTTGTCGATCTGTCGCCCAAGACTCCTTCGATGATGAGAGGCGATATCAAAAAGCTCCATAAAATATTCAGGCACCTTCTGGAAAATGCGGTCAAATTCACAAGGGCCGGCGGGATCTACGTGAAAATGTATACGGAAAAAACGGATTATGGAGTTAATCTCTGCATTGAAATGACAGACACCGGAGTTGGCATGAATCCGGGTGCCATACGTGCGATCTCGGAAGGAATGTATCAGGCAAATAAAAAAAGGAACAGGTCATCCGGGGGTATTGGCCTGGGTCTTTATATAGTCCACGGATTCGCACACAGAATGGGCGGGTTCGTTAAGATCGAGAGCGAAAGAAAAAACGGTACGACAGTAAGAGTGACCATACCGCAGAAGGTTGTGGATGATAAGCCGTGTCTGACGCTTAGGGAGACCTTTGACGGTTCGGTTCTTTTCCATGTTAGACCTGATAAATACAAGGTTCCAAAACTCAGGGATTTCTATAGGAACATGGCATCAAATCTTGCGTCGGGCATCCGTGTCCCGCTGTATGCCGCAGAGACTGTATACGAGGTTGAGAGACTTAAGGAGAAGATGAAGGTGACTCATATATTTATGGGTCAGGATGAATATGAGGAAAACAGGGGATATTTTGAGGAACTTGCAAAAGAGGATATAGTCATAGCAGTATCGGCAGATCCGGGATTAAAGGTTCCGGAAAACAGCAGAGTAATGTTCATGCCTAAACCGCTGTATGCATATCCCATAATAAACATACTCAATGAAGGATGGAACGCCGGAGGAACAGGGAATCAGGGAAGTACGGAGACACCGGTGTTTAAGGATGTAAGAGCATTGGTGGTAGATGATGAACCTATGAACATTGTAGTTGCGACATCACTGTTCAGGGAGTATAAGATGATCGTTGATACTGCCGGAAGCGGAAAGGAAGCTATACGCAAATTCCGCGAAAATGATTACGATCTGATCTTCATGGATCATATGATGCCTGAAATGGATGGTGTAGAGGCTATGAAACAGATAAAGGCTGTGGCTGCCGATCTTGACAGGAAGATCATAGTCATCGCGCTCACGGCGAATGCAGTATCAGGTGCCAGAGAGATGTTTATAAGGGAGGGATTCGACGGCTTTATCGCAAAGCCTATCAATACATCGGATTATGAAAGAGTCATGCTACGGGTGCTTCCTGCAGACAGGATATCTTATGAAGGGAGGAGCAGGAGATGAAGCTTATAAAGAAAATATCTCAAAGACTTACGGACTCCACCCACAGTTATGAGGAACGTACCTACATAATGCTCTCTATTCTCGGCACTGTCGCCATGATCATTGCCGTTATCTTCGATATCATAGGAGGAGAAAGCCCGCAGGAGATCTTTACGATACTGGCAGCTATCATATTCATTCCGATCATAGTAACCGTAACGGTTCATTTTCAAAATGTAAAGATCGGATCGATAATATCCGTATGCACACTCGTGTTCATTATCCTTCCGATAACATTTTTCTACGGCGGCGGAACAATGGGAGGCGGCATATATTGGATAATATTCAGCTATATGTTCATAGGCATGTCGCTCTCGGGGCGGTTAAGGATAGTGATGATGACTGTCCTTACCGGAATAGGCATATTTGAATACTGGGTATCATACAGACACCCCGAATGGATATATCCTCACAGTATGAAGATGGGTTTTATGGATGCGCTGGTATCCGTTCTTTTGGTCGGTATCTGTATATACATTATGCTCATGTACCAGAAAATGATATTCATGGATGAGAGTAAACGTGCTCATGCCGAAGCGGAAAGAGCGGAGGAGCTTAACCGTACGCAGAATCGTTTCTTCTCAAGCATGAGCCATGAGATCCGGACTCCCATTAATTCGATACTCGGTCTGAACGAACTGATATTAAGGGATCAGTCCGCATCGGATGATATTGTAAAGGATGCATCCGCGATACAGGGCTCGGGAAAAATGCTGCTCGCTCTGATAAATGATATATTGGATTTTTCCAAGATAGAGGCCGGGAGTATGGATATAGTTCCCGTAGACTATCGTATCGGTGATATGCTGTCCGAGATCGTTAATATGATGTGGTTAAGGGCACAGGAGAAAGGACTTTCATTTGAAGTGAGTGTCGACCCGGAAGTCCCGATGGTACTGTACGGAGATGAAGTACGTATCAAACAGGTGATCATAAACCTGTTAAACAATGCGGTAAAGTATACCAAGGAAGGCCGTGTTGAGCTGAATGTTGAAAGCCGGGAGGCTGAAGATGACATCGCAGAGCTTACGATCTCCGTTTCGGATACCGGAATGGGCATCAAGAAGGAAGCGCTTCCGTATCTGTTTGATGCATTTAAGCGCGTGGATCAGACCAAAAACAGATATATTGAAGGAACAGGGCTGGGACTCAGTATAGTTAAGCAGCTTGTTGAACTGATGGACGGAACCATAACTGTAAACAGTGTATACGGCGAAGGTTCAACCTTTACCGTTATGTTAAAGCAGATCGTGTCCGATCACAGCAGGGTAGGCGAACTGAATATCCATAATCAGCAAACTGTTAAGAGGAGTACATACGAAAGCAGTTTCTTAGCGCCGGAAGTAAGGATACTCATTGTAGATGATAATGAAATGAATCTTGAAGTTGAAAAAAGACTCCTTGTCGATACGGATATGGCTATCGACACTGCGATCAGCGGAAAGGAAGCTTTGGAAAGAAGTCTTAAGGTTCATTACGATGCCATTTTTATGGATCATCTCATGCCCGAAATGGACGGGATAGAGTGTCTGGAACTTCTGCGGAATCAGGCAGGAGGCCTTAACAGGACTACCCCTGTGATAGTCCTTACCGCCAATGCGGGGAGTGAGAACAGAGATCTGTATAACCGCGCAGGATTTGACGGATATCTTGTAAAGCCTGTTTCGGGCGAAGCTATGGAAGAAATGCTCATAAAGCATATTTCAAGCGAGAAGATCATATTAAGATCCGTATTGATGGGTACCGAAGAGGAGATAAATACAACAGATAAATATGCGGAAAAGATACCTGTCATGATCACTTCATCAAGCATGTGCGATCTTCCCGATCCGGTGATCAGGAAACTGCATATTCCCATCCTCCCGTTTACGGTACGAACGGAGGACGGTGTGTTTAAGGACGGATATCATATGGATGCATATGAACTTATCCGGCATATAAACTCCGGCAAGGAAGCATTTTCTTCACCTCCGGATGAAACCGCTTATACAGAATTTTTCGCGGAAACACTGAAGAGAGCACACAATATCATTCATATCTCAATAACGACAAGTATGAGTGAGGACTATAAGATAGCGTCGGAAGCGGCAAAAGCCTTCGATAATGTAACCGTCATAAATTCGGAGTGCATTTCGAGTGCCACGGGTATACTCGTACTTATCGCACAAAAGCTTATGCAGCAGGGACTGCCGGTTCAGGATATCGTTTCGGAACTTGAGGAGATAAAGCACAGATTAAGGTGCAGTTTCATTATCAATACAACCGATTACATGGCTAAGAGGGGACTTTTGAGCAAAAGGCTGAATAAGATCGCAGGATCGCTGAACCTTCATCCGGCATTGCGTATCAAGGAAGATAAAGCCAGGGTAGGAGGCATATGGCTTGGCAGTACTAAAAGTGCATACCGGAGTTATATAAAAAGAGCACTTCCTCCGGATGTGATCCCCGATCCCGATCTCGTATTTGTAACTTATGTGGATATACCTTCCGATACACTTGCATGGATCAAGGAAGAGATCAAGAAAACGGCTTATTTTGAACATGTGATCTTCAAGCAGGCTTCTGCAGCCATATCTTCGAACTGCGGGCCGGGATCTTTCGGAATATTGTATTTTCTTAAGTCCAACAAGTCTTATAATATAGCATCCTTTATCGATGAAGAGGCCATCGATGGAAGAAAGTGATCAGGAAGACGAAGACAGCATCAATGATGTCGAAGATAACGCGGAAGATATCACGGAAACTGAACTTTATGAGGGATCCGGGGATAACGATGATCCCGTAGAGGAAGAACCCCCCGTTAAGGATGAATGGCTTGGCAGGATCACGTGTTTAGATACAGAGTCGGCATTGCAGAACAGCGGTTCAGAGGATGCTCTTAAGACCGTGCTTAAGATATTTTACGATTCCATACCGGATAAGCATGCGGAACTTGAAAACAGTTATTCCTCAAAAGACTGGGGTAATTACACGATCAAG
>ONRZ01000005.1 GCA_900320345.1 uncultured Lachnospiraceae bacterium
CTCAGGCCCCACATAGATATAGTCTATCCCGTATCTGTCAATGATCTTCCTGCAGTAATCCTCATCTCCCATTGTATAGAAAGCCTTCACCTCACCGTGCCTTTCCTTTATGGCATCGGGATCGTTTCTCCATACCCATTCATGGACATACCAGCCCGCGGGAGTTACCGCGCCCGTAAACACAGACAGTCTGTTCTGCGGCCTGTAACTGTTGCCGGCTTCTTCAATGATATGCAGTCGTCTGTCCGGATCGTCATTAAGTATCCCTATCGCCTCCCGCACATTGTCGTACAACGTGTCCTCTTCAATGAATTCCTTGGCCGATATCCCCTTCCTGAGTGCAGGATCGGATACATTACCGAACCACGCCTTTACGGACCATCCCATGTATGCACCAAGTGCCAGTGCCGCCACGCAGTAAACGGTCCCGAAGCATCTTAAAACGATCCGGTACACCCTGTTCTTTATTGCCGCATTTAAGAAAATACCTATGCACATACCGGATGATATCGACAGCAGTATGAAGCCCTGAAAGGTCAGCTTGAACATTGTATTGTACCTTTGGAACTCATCTCCGTAGATATCCTTAACGTAAATAAGTTCCGGCACAAGGATAAGTCCGAGGCCGCACAGCGAAACCGCAATGATGATAAGCTCATACGGTTCAAACCCCCTCCTTCCCTCTCTCCTTTTTTCCGCATGCTTTTTCATAAATACAAACAGCAGAAGCGAGATGACCGTAATGATATGTACGAACCATATGATGACCAGCTTTATGATCGGTGAATGCCGGTCACACAGATGTATGCCGGAATACGGTTTATCATAGTTCATGGTAAACGGGAGCATCAGTACCGCACCCGAAAGATATATAAACAGTCCTTTAAACAGGACCGTTGCCACGGTGCCTGTACTGCATCCGTACTTCTTAAGATCACAGAAAAGTATGACGGCACCTGCCACAATAAAGTATATGGGAAAGTCCCAGTAATTTACGCCCTTAAACAGTCCGAGGATCATACCTATTATCAGAAGGCGCCTGTCACACAGCTTCCTTATAACCCCGGCGTCACTGCCGGTCCCTTCCGCTCCTCCTTTATCACCCCCGGTTCCCGGGACATCAAGCGCATAGTCGATCAGAAGGACGATAAGGGGGATCGTAAAGAGCATATTGCACACGTGCGCATGCAGATCTCCGAGTATCAGCGTATAAGAAGGAAATTCGTGCTTGGCCTTGTCCAATGTGTCGGGATCGTATCCTATGAACAGCGTCGAATCCGGAAACCAGTATCTCTTATCCGGTACCGTACCGTTTATCTTGTCCCGTATCTGACCTATTATCCCGTATATGATCCAGTGGCCGTTTCCCCCGCAGGTGCACAAAAGCGAAGCCATTACGCCTCCTATCGCCGAACAGGAACGGCTCATCAAAGGTATGCGTGCAAGGAAAGCCTGCGTAAGCGCAAACACACTTACAAAAAGATATGCAAAGAGCATACAGAGCATAAGGTTATATCCGTATTCGGGAGTAACGAAGGAAAGCCTGCACAGAAAAACTGCGACAGCCTGACCGAGATAATAATAATTCACCTTGCTTCCCGCAAACCAGATATCTTCAAACGGAACCCTTCTCTGCCTGAACATCGCGTTCATGAAGCCATAGTCCATATACTGTTCCGTCTGGAAATCTATGATCGGCTTAAAGCCCTTCACCCACACAGCGATAATAAACAGCAGCGAAAATACCAGGAAGCCGCCAAGAAATCTCGTTCTTTCTTCCCTCGAACCGTTTTTATCCTTTTCCGGGTATCCTGCACTCTTTTTTCGTTTCAAATAGACTGCGGCAAAGACCACGATCACCGCCATGCAAGACACTGAATCAAACGGCAGTCCCGTGATCGTACAGACAAACCAGACCGCGGTAAACAATATCCCGGTCCCAAGTCCCAGGGATACACTAAAGCCGCCATCCAGGGGCCTTATAGACCTCAGCGGAAAAAGCGGCTTCATAACCATGGCAATAAGCAGGCATATCAACAACCATCTTACAGTTTCAAACATATGATCATTTCCTGACTATCTTGAGTATATCATTATACATCACAAAGACCATCAATATCATAAGAAGGGCAAACCCGACAAAATTGACCAGCGCCTCTTTATCCCGGCTTACCGGCTTATGTCTGACAGCCTCCAGAACAAGAAGCACGAGCTTTCCTCCGTCAAGAGCCGGAAGCGGCAGCAGGTTCATTATACCGAGACTTGCCGAAAAGATGAGTGCGAGATTGAACATGTTAAGCACTATAGCAGGCAGACCGTCCTGTCTTGCTTCATTATATATATCACTCACCATCCCGGCCATTCCGACCGGTCCGCTTAAGCTGTCAACCCCCAGTCTGCCGAGGACCAGTCCCTTAAGCCCCTGTACCGTGCTCCTTATGTTCATCCTGACATAATAATATGAATATTTAAGGATGTTCATGGATGTCCATTTATCAAGGCTCTTGCCGAAAACGATACCGAACATGTATCTTCCGTATTTCTCATCGTATTTGGGACTTATATCGGCCGTATACTCCTGACCGTCCCTTTCGTAGGTAAGCTCAACCGGGCTTCCGTCACAGACAATGTTATAGATCACGACCTCTGTGGACAGATCCACCTTCCTGCCGTTATACCGTCTTATTATGTCCCCTTCCCTAAGGCCTGCTTCATCCGCCGGTGAACCCTTGGTGATCTCGACTAGCTCGGTGGTCATTATCACAGAACTTCCGGACATCGATATTATGAGTACGCTGAATACGAATGCAAGGATGATATTAAAGAAAGGTCCCGCAAACACCGTCATTATCCTTGCCCAGACACTCGACCTGTTAAACAGCCTGTCGGGATCCTCACACTCCGGATCCTCCTCAAATACACAGGCTCCCCCGAAAGGTATCGGCTTAAGACAGTACTTGGTTTCATTTTTCGTAAACGAGATCAGAGTCGGTCCGAAACCTACCCAGAATTCCTTAACATATATCCCGTTTGATTTGGCCACTATCATATGTCCAAACTCATGGACAATTATTACTATGCAAAGTATTACCAATGTATATAAAATGCTCGGTATGCTCATTTAACCACCTGCCTTGATCAATATGAAGCCTCTATGCAGCTGTATGCTTCCTGTTCGGCATTTAAGATCGTATCCACATCCGGATCCTGTACTGCCCTGTGCTTCTCCATACATCCCTCTATGATATCATATATGTCCAAAAATCCGATCTTCCTGTCAAGGAACAGTGCCACAGCCCGTTCATTTGCCGCATTGAACACCGTCGGCATCGTGCCGCCGGTCCTTGCCGCTTTAAGAGCAAGCTTAAGGCCTCTGAAAGTTTCCATGTCAGGCTTCTCAAAAGTCATCTGATGAAGCTCGAAGAAATCCACGCGTTTCGTATCAAGATATCTCCTGTCAGGGTAAAACAGTGCGTACTGTATCGGGAGCTTCATATCAGGCATGCCCAGTTCCGCCATTATGGCTCCGTCCTCATATTCCACCATGGAATGTATTATACTCTGCGGATGGACCACAACCTCGATCCTGTCAAGTTCCACATCAAAGAGCCATTTGGCTTCCATTACCTCTAACCCTTTATTTACAAGTGTTGCGGAATCCACCGTTATCTTTCTTCCCATAGACCAGTTAGGGTGCTTAAGCGCATCCTCAACTGTCATATTCTTAAGCTCATCCCCTGTCTTCCCACGGAAAGGCCCGCCTGAAGCAGTGAGCAGTATTTTGGATATCCGCTTCCTGTTCTCGCCGTTAAGTGACTGGAAAATGGCACTGTGTTCACTGTCTACCGGCAGTATCGATACGCCTTTTTCCCCGGCAAGTTTCGTTATGATATGCCCGGCGCATACCAGCGTCTCCTTGTTTGCAAGAGCTATATCCTTCCCCGCGTTTATCGCCGCTATCGTCGGGCGGATACCTATCATCCCGACCATGGACGTCACCACGATATCAACGCCCTCAAGTGAAGCCGCCTCTATCATCCCGTCCATGCCGCCAAGTACCCTTACATTCAGATCGGCTACATTTTTCTTAAGCTCGGCTGCCTTTGCTTCATCAAACACAACCGCGACTTTGGGTGAAAATTCCCTGATCTGTTTCTCCAGCAGATCTATATTCGAACCTGCCGCAACCGCGGCTACACATAATTCTTCCGGATTGGCCCTTACTATATCCATTGTCTGGGTTCCTATAGATCCCGTGGAACCGAGCACTGCTATCGTCTTCATCTGTTTTCCCCTTTGCAAAGCATGTTCATGCTTTCTGCCTTATATACCAAAGAAAAGCGCTGCCAGAAAATATATCATCGGCGCCGTAAAGATCACACTGTCAAACCTGTCGAGCACTCCTCCGTGCCCGGGTATTATCTTTCCGTAATCCTTGACATCATGGTTCCTCTTAAAAGCGGATGCAGCAAGATCGCCCACCTGCGATACAAAGCCTCCCACGACTCCCAGCAATACGAACACCATGATATTTCCGGTCGTCTTAAGATCATATACACGCAGGAACAGGAATGAGAACAGCACCGAAATGATGACCGTTCCTACTATCCCGCCTATAGCCCCCTCTACTGATTTATGCGGGCTTAAGAGAGGCGCAAGCTTCCTCTTTCCAAACATCGTACCGGTAAGATACGCAAATGTATCACATATCCATGATACGATATAAATGAGCCATACAAGGTATTCTCCCCGCTGCATGGACCGTGTAAGGAAGATAAAGCAGAGCATTACCGGAACGTACATGAATCCGAAGAATGCCTTCATAACGAGAACGCCTTCGAACTTAGGAAAGCCAAATACATAGGCTGCCAGCATCGCGACCAAAACGATGCATATTATCAGCATAAGATAGAGCAGTCTTTGCTCGTTTATCATAACGGCCGCAAGATAATAGACCGCTGTCCCCGCATAACCCAAACATTCAAGGATGCTGTGTTTACCCTCTTCTGCCTTATATACACCTACCGCACGGTAGAATTCAAACAATCCCTGTAATGCTATAAGGAAAAGAATGCAGCACATGACCGGTCCGCCGGTCAGGTTCATAGCTGCGATCAAGGCTATCAGAAATATACCGCTTATAACCCTGGTCTTTAACATTACTCTTCCTCCCCATCCGCAGATTTGATCCCGCCGAATCTGCGCTCCCTTTTATTATATGCTTCTATCGCCTTCTCGAGTTCCTTCCCGTCAAAATCAGGCCAATGCACATCCGTAAAATAGAATTCGGAATATGCAAGCTGCCACAGCAGGAAATTCGACAGACGCTGTTCGCCGCTCGTCCTTATAAGAAGATCGGGATCGGGGATACCTGCCGTATCAAGATAACTCTCAAAAAGTTCCCGCGTTACCTGTCCCTTCTCAAGCCTTCCCTCATCCCTGTCGCTTATTATCCTGTTTACGGCACGGAGCATCTCATCCTGGCTTCCGTAATTTATCGCGACCTGAAAATGCAGCCCGTCAAAATCACGGCTTATTTCCTCAAGTTCGTTTATACTCTCGATTATATCAGGCGCAAGACGTGATTTGTCTCCCAGGACCCGAACGCACATATTGTTCTTCTTTGCACGTTTAATACAGGTCTTAAGATAATTTCGCAAAAGCCCCATAAGAGCTTCGATCTCATCCTCCGGCCTTGACCAGTTCTCGGTGGAAAAGGCATATACCGTAAGATATCTGACTCCTCTGTTATATGCTGTCTCACACATATTCTCGACAGCCCTTGCCCCCTGGATGTGGCCGTAATTTCTCGGCATTCCCTTGCTCTTTGCCCAGCGTCCGTTGCCGTCAAGTATTATGGCTATATGCTGCGGTACTTTTAATTCTTCTTTCATCACACTGTCCATTCCTTAAAAATAGGGCATGACGGATACCGTCCTGCCCTCATTTTTTATCCTTATAAACCGGTGCAGGCTTATACAGTAAGAATCTCCTTGGATTTCTCATCTATCATCTGATCGACCTGCTTGATATACTTATCTGTTATCTTCTGAAGTTCATCCTCAAGCTGCTTGATCTCGTCCTCTGAAATATCATCAGCCTTGCTCAGCTTCTTGAACGCATCATTGCCGTCGCGTCGGATATTCCTTATGGCAACCTTATCAGCTTCGCCCTTCTTTTTGACTTCCTTAACAAGTTCCTTCCTTCGTTCCTCGGTAAGTTCCGGGAATACCAGCCTTATAACGTTACCGTCGTTCGTGGGATTTATGCCTATATCGGAAGTCTGTATCGCCTTCTCTATCTCCTTGAGGAGCGACTTCTCCCATGGCTGGATCTGTATCATCCTTGCATCCGGGATGGATATATTTCCCACCTGCTGTACCGGTGTGGGTGTTCCGTAATAATCCACCTTGATCTTATCAAGCACATGCGGATTTGCACGTCCTGCACGTATCGTCATAAAATCCGAATTAAGATGATCGATAGTCTTCTGCATCTTCTGATCATATTCCCTGATCCTGTCGTCCATAAAAATCCCCCTCCTAAACCGTAACCTTAGTTCCCGTGAATTCTCCGTAGATAGTATTTACTATACTGTTCTCCTCATTGAGGCTGAACACATACATTGGCATCTTATTCTCCATTGCAAGTATCGAAGCCGTAAGATCCACCACTTTAAGCTGTCTGTCTATCACATCGTTTATACTGATCTCATCAAATTTGACCGCCGCAGGGTTCTCCTTGGGATCCGAATCATAAACGCCGTCTATTGCCTTGGCAAGCAATATCCCATCCGCCTCCACTTCAATGGCTCTTAACACAACTCCCGTGTCGGTGGAAAAATATGGATGCCCTGTTCCTCCGGCGAAAAATACTACCATTCCCTTTCCAAAGTACTTATTCGCCCTGTCCTTTGAAAACAGCTTTGTAAATGAACCGCACTCAAAGGGAGTAAGGATATTGGTCATCATACCCACAGACCTGAATATCTCAGATACATAGATACAGTTCATGACCGTTGCCAGCATACCGATCTGATCAGCCTTGGTCCTGTCAATATTCTCACTTGTACGGCCACGCCAGAAATTCCCGCCGCCTATAACAATGCCTACCTCGGTTCCTTTTTCAATAAGCTGCTTCACCTGGAGTGCCACACCGCGGACAACATCCTCGTCAAACCCTGTTTTCTTATCACCGGCCAGCGCTTCGCCGCTTAATTTAAGCAGAATCCTCTTCATATATATCCTCTGTTTATCAGTCTTCATCCTCAAAGAACTTGCTTGCAGCAACATCGGAATAACTCTGTGAGCATGAGCCCTCAACGATAGCTCCGTTGTTGATCTGGATGGATTTGGACTTGATATTTCCAACTATAACGGCAGTAGCATCAAGGATCACCGGTCCCTGAACGTCAATGTCGCCCTTGATCGCTCCCGCAAGAACAGCAGCTGCTGCCTTGATGTTTCCTCTGATAACGGAACCCTGTGCAACCTTGACGGAACTGTTTGACATAAGCTCACCCGTAACCTTGGCTCCGTTTATGAATATCTCATCTGCCTTGGAATCACCTTCGAGCTTACCGGTTATGCTCAGCTTGCCGAGTACATCAAGATTACCGTTGACAACACCGTGTACCTCCAGGCTTCCGGCACATGAAATATTACCGTTAACCGTCATTCCTTCTATTATGGATCCCGATGTAGACTTCTTGGGCTCATTCCATATGGTATTTATCGGCTCGGATACCGGATCGGGCTCAAATATCGGTGTCTGTACCGTATTTATGGGACCGTTGTCGAATACAGGCTCGGGCTCAGGCTCTGTCATGGCAGACAGGGAAGACATTGCCTCATCATAGGACATTTCTTCAACCGGGGCCTCGCTTACGGGAGTTTCGTAATCCTCGACCTCCTCGACAGGTTCTTCCTCGATAACCTCCTCGGGTTCGTAAGCCTCTTCCTCAACCTCTTCTATTACAGCATCCTCCGGGACCTCATCTATAGGATTGCCATCCTCATCAACGAAGATCACTTCTTCAATGACTTCCTCTTCATCACCATCGTAATCATCGTCCACTTCTACTTCTTCGACGACTTCTTCAACGACTTCTTCATACTCTTGTGCAGGCTCCCCTGCAGCACCTGTTTCTTCTTCGTCGGAATCATCAAAGGTAGCAAAGAGATCCGAATAATCCTCACTCTTTGTCGGCGATTCTTCCGCAGCTTCCGGTGCTGCTGCCGGCGCATCTTTGATCGTTTCATCCTCCGGCATAAGTTCGTTCACTGCCTGTGACAAATCCTCTTTGAAATCCTTGAAAAAACTCATCTCACATCCTCCTTAAATGTATTGCCCCTCACCTTATATTTTCATGTTGGATGGGTTTGGTATAATCATCTATCGGTGCTATTACATAGCCCTGTGCCTGCAGACCTTCTATGATCGCAGGGAGAGCATCCACCGTAGTTGTCTTTTCTGACAGATCATGAAAAAGGATCATGATCTCATTTCTATCCTCCGGGCTGTCAAGCGCCTTGATACCGTTAAAGACATTATCTATTATACTGTCCTTGTCAAGACGCGCCGTGTCGGCATCACCGCTGTTGATATTCCAATCATAATAGACTATCCCGCGTTTATCAAGTATATCGATAAATTCATGCATGCTGACAGGCGAGACCAGATTACTGCTCCCACCCGGAAAGCGGTAGATTGACGGCATGTAGCCTGTTATATCGTAGATCACATACTGAACATGATCAAGGTCGGCCGTAAAGGAATCCACGGAATCATATATCTCACTGTAACTGTGGGAATATGAATGCATTCCCAGCACATGGCCCTCATCAAGTATCCTCTTATACTGTGCCTTGTAGGCATCACTGAACCGGCCGATAACAAAAAAGTTGCCCTTAACATTATGCTCGTTCAGTATATCCAGGATCGGATCGGTGTTTGCACTCGGTCCGTCATCAAAAGTAAGATACGCCTTCTTGATCGCCGACGTCGATTCTTTTACATCATCAGCCCTCTTCTCGCCGGCTTCCTTAAGCTCCTTTACTTCTTTTGATATCTCCGGAGGTTTCTCCTTTTTTGCTTCTTCCTCGTATCGTCTCTCCATCTCATCGTTATAAGCATCCATCTGGAGCCTGGAGATCAGAATACCCTTGGATATCCCGTCAAGTTCCGGTCCTTCCGCATTTTTAGCCGGATAACAGAATGTAAAAGAAAGAACAAAGGCAAGAGCAAATACGATAAAAACCTTATGCCAATTCCTCTTGACCTGATAAACCAAATCTATTGTACCACAATCACTATGCTTATTAAAAGATTTTTTTTGATTACTTTTGTTTTTCCTCATCCCTAATCATCAACCATATCAGTATGATCGCAAATATAAACAGGGGTATCCCCGCGACCATTCCCGCAGGAGAAGGCCCAAACAGCATCTTCCCTCCGTCCTTCGTGAAGAAGATCCCTATCGAACTGAAGCCGTTTATGGCTCCGTGTCCTATTATGGCAGGCACACATGAGCCTGTTTTAAGTGTGGCGTATGAGAGAAGTGTCCCTGTCGAAAAGCAGAAAAGTATCATGGCCAGGATCCCCATGACGGGATATCCCGGATATTCCCTGCCGTAATTATGTCCCGCAACGATCAGGGGAAGATGCCAAAGCCCCCATATGCATCCCATGACGAGCATGAGCGGAAGCGTCTTGAGTTTACCCGAAAGTTTTGGCAGCAGATAACCTCTCCAGCCCCATTCCTCGCCAAAGCAGGTAAGACAGTTTATGACCGGCCCAATAAGGATCGCCGTTATCCCCTGGGATATCGCCGCAGTTCTCATGGCCGCGGGAGTTAACCCCTTCACTCCCTGCTTCTCATAAGTTGCGATTATATACTCCATCTCCGGAGAATAATCGCTTCTGAAACACAGAAAGTATATAACAACACCCGCAATTGTGAGCAGCGACGGTGCAAACCATGTAAGAAGATAATACTTGTATCTCCCTTCCTTCAGATTAAAACTCAGGAATGTGTTCTTAAATCCTTCCTTATTTAATAGTCGGGCGATAGCAGCACATATTGCCGGAATGAACATTGCTATCGAAAGTCTTACCGGGATCGAAGCTATGGTCCGATCCGCATTTTCATTAAGATACCTGATCACAGATATATATTCATATATATAAGTTATTACAAAAACAGACAACAGATAAATAACCGTTCCCTTTGTCGCCGATGCCTTTTCTTCATTATTTGATACACTTCCCATATCATTATCCTGCATGGTTTCACCCCTCTTTCCTTTTATCATACCATTATGCATTATAGCATTATATTCCCGGGTAGACCACTATATCTGTATTTTTTTCTTTTTTGACCACAAGTTATAGGACCTTCGTGTCACTTATTCGAAAATTTGTGATTTTTTTTAAATTTCTTATTGCATTTATAAAGAATTTGTGACATAATGGATTTGCAAAGGAATGTTTGCGTGTAGTTAGTGTGTTATAGGATGTAAGATCCAAAGGAGGAAGCTATGAAGAAAAAATCTCTAATAGGGATCATAGCAGGTGTTGTACTTGTTCCGGTTGTGGCATGTGCAATATTACTGAACTTTAAGGGTGTAGGTATCGAGGACAATTCAGCAAAGCGTGATCTTGCCGATATAAACAGCGAGACTGTGGCAAGTATCGACGATGAAGCAATTGCTCTTGCTGCTTCTTCTGATTCCGACATGGGTCTCAGGAACATAGCTCTTGATGCTCTCGATGCTGTTAATGCCGAGAGAGCTGCTTATGGACTGGGATCACTTAAGTGGAACGGAAACCTTGAGTCAGCGGCCAGCGTTCGTGCTCAGGAATGTGAGTTATCATTCTCACACACAAGACCGAACGGTAAGCCTTGGTACACGGTAAACAGCAGAGTTCAGGGTGGCGAAAACCTCGCATATGGCTTCGACAGTGCCGATGCCGCTCTCAATGCATGGATGAACAGCCCTACTCACAAAGAGAACATCCTGTGGGATGAGTTTACTACATGTGCTATTGCAATCTATGCAGCAGATGACGGAACATACTACTGGGCTCAGGAATTCGGTTATTGATCACCGGATGAGCTGCTAAATAAACCGGAGGCTGAGAATATCAGCCTCCGGTTTATTTTATACCTTCAATTTCCTGCTTATCCCCACTCCCATTGCATTGGGACCGGTATGTGCCGATATCGAACAGGATAACTTGTTGTAGTATACTTCTATATCCGGAAACGCTTCCCTTACAACGCTGCTCCAGTTCCCCGCATCTATATGGTTGACGAACGATCCCGCCGTTCCGATTATGATATCCTCGCGAGGCACGGAGGCAAACCTTGTTTCCAGTTCTTCACGCATCGCTTCTATTATCTTGGAAGCAGCCTTCTTTATACCTCTGACGGCAGTACACACTTCAAAGTTCTCACCCGTGGTCCTAAGGACCGGCTTGATCCCGAGTACACTTCCCACCGTTGCCGCCGTGGCATTTACCCTGCCTGTCTTCTTAAGATAATCCAAAGTATCGACCGCAAGATAGACAACGGAATCATATGCACTCTCTTCAAGACGTTCTCTTATCTGTTTTGCGCTGTTTCCCGCACCGGCAAGTGCGATCGCATCCATTACAGACTGTCTCTGAGTTACCGAGATCCTGTGATTATCAACAACTTCCACACTGCCGTCAAATTCTTCGGCAAACATCCTTGCATTTCTCTCCGAACTGCTGAGTCCGGATGACATCGGGATATAAACGATCTCATCATAACCTTTTTTCAGGATACCGTCCCACATATCCATGATGTCACCGGGTGAAGGCTGGGATGTTGAAACATCCGCTCCCACCGACATCACCTCGAAAAATCTCGTCTGAGAAAGATCAACACCCTCTATATAATCATTCCCGTCGATTATCACGGGCATGGGTATACAAAATATACCGAGTTCATTAGCCTCATCTACCATGATACCACTGTTGGTATCTGTCATAATCGCAACACTCATAACTCTCTCCCAATCCTCTGTTTATCTTGTTCTCTCATCTCCCCAGAAAAACAGTGCTACAGTTCCGGGGCCCGTATGACTTCCTATTGTGGTACCTATGTAGTTTATCTCTATCCTGCCCTTTAATGCAGGGAATTTCTCTTCCACAAGATCTGCGACTGCCTGCGCATCCTCAGGACATCTTGCATGGTTGATAAAGCATTTCCCTTTATAATCCGTCCCTTCCTCTGCATGCAGCACCATCTGTTCGACACACGCCTCAATGACTTTCTTCTTGGTCCTTATCTTAAAACGCGGGATAAGCTTACCCTCATCGTTAACATTCAGCAGCGGACAGATATTGAGCATATTTCCGAAAAATCCGGACACCTTGCTCACTCTTCCTCCCTTGATAAAAAATGTCAGATCTGTGGTAAAGAACCAGTGATGCAGATTGAGCCTGTGCTTTAATGCAAAATCGGCGACTTCATCTATCGACTTACCCTCATCCCGAAGATCTGCCAGCTTATCCATCAAAAGGCCGAATCCTCCGCTGGCTGCCAGTGAATCCACTATAATGAGCTTACGGTCGGGATACTTCTCCTTCAGATCATCCCTTGCTATACACGCGGAATTGATGGTTCCCGATATTCCGCTCGACAGTGTCAGGTGGAGCACATCCTTACCCTGTGACAGATATCTTTCAAAATGGTTCATGTATTCTTCCACATTTAACTGTGAGGTCTTTGTATCCTCCCCCTGCTCCATCCTGTCATAAAACTCCTTGAAATCCATTGTTTTTCCAAGGTCATCCAGATACATCTTACCACCCAGATAGTAATGGAAGCAGGCATAGGCAATGTCCCTTTTTTCAAAAAAGCTCGCCGGCATGTCAGCCGTTGAACAACAACTTAACACAAAGCTTCCCATAATACTTCTTCCTCCTTATCAATTCCTGCCAGTGATTATTTTAGCTATCTCCTCATAACCGGCTCCTGCCGGTATTTTGAACACGCCGTGGTTGATCTTATTATCATAATGATTATCGCACAGATAATCATCAAAATCGGCAGCATCATCTATGACTCCGCCTTTTTGAAGCAGCTTAGCAACCGTAAACGATGTTGTACCGCTTGCTATCTGAAGCGTAAAGCTGTCGGTTGAGGCAGGCTCTGCGGGAGCCGCGTTATCATTCTGCCCTCCCATTGCTATGTCTTCCTTAGCCCTTATATCCTCAGCTTCCTGCTTATCTTCCGTCTTGTTTTCCGTTTTATCTTCTGTTTTGTCTTCTGTTTTAACTTCCGTTTTGTCTTCTGTTTTAACTTCCGTTTTGTCTGCAGACGCATCAACCGGGGTTTCTTCCGTTTTTTCCTTAGCTGCTTCCTCTTTCTTTTCCTCTGCCTTTTCTTCCGGCTTTATCTCCACATCGGGAGCAGATGCATCATCCTCCCGGTCCTTGTCATCATTTTTTCCGTCATCCGCAGGAAGTTCCGGGATCGTCTCCTCAAGCTTTGGCTTTACAAGCAGCGCATCCTCTTCAACCATACCAAGTGCTGCCGCCCGTTCCTTAACCTCCGCATCCGTCATCGTTCCCTTTCCGGATGTGGCTATTCCCATAAGCACGGCAGAAATAAAAATTCCAGCCCCGAGTCCTCTCAAATATCCCTTAAGCCGCATCTTCCTACCTCTCAAACAGATCAATGACCAGCGTAACTTCGCCTACACCCAGATTAAGTTCCTTGGCTATTTCCACGTTCGTTCTGCCCTTCTTATGCAGCTCTATTATCTTATCATTATTGTTATCCGGCATCTCATAATTCGGACCGATCGCTTTCTCCGGCAGAACCCTTTCCTCTTCTTCCTTATCTATGACATCTTTTATTATTTCAACGGGTTCAAAATCTTCTTCTTCCTTCTTCTTCCTCTTTTTCCTGCCCTCCGTTGCCTTCTTTTCGGCATCGTTTACTTCCTTTGCCGTAGCTTCGGCCTTGCGGACGGTATTTTTAAGATCGGTCTGCTTATCCGTAAGCATATCATACAGAAACATCACTTCCTTGTGACTCTTGTTTATCTCATCAAGGATCGTATTGGAATACTCACTTACGGCCATGATCTTCTCATTTGATATCTTCTCAAGCGCGCGCTCGGATTTCTCCATCGCGTATTCCACGGCACTGTCGGTCGCTTCCTTTACCTTAAGACTCATGCTGTCATATTCCTTGTCCGTGACACGTCTTATTTCATCCCGGAGCACATTCTCGTCAACAGATACACTCCCGGCATCACCGCTGTCCTTTATTATAAAGCTTATACAAAAAATAATCACTCCTATGATAAGGAGTGTTATTTCCATAGGGGTCATATCCTTTCTCCTATTGCTTTCTGAATCAGATTATGAAAATACGATCGTTATATCTTAAGATCAAATCCGGAAGTCGGTTTCTTTACACGCACGACCCCGTCTTCCTGTCTGTTCTTCCTGTCCTTACGCCTTATATCGAAATACTCGTTTCTGCCTTTTTCCTTGGCATCATGCTTGGTATTGGTTGCGTCGGAATTCTGCGTAGTCTGAACAGTATATGCCTCTTCATCACGCTTGACATCCATCTGTGTCTGCACATTCGCATTATCAAGCGCCGCCTTATTATCCTCATTATGTCGAAGCGATGCTATATCCTGCGTCCTTGATATGACCGCATTCATCTCTATCGGACTGATCATATGTTATCCTCCGGTAATTATAATGCCTTAACCCTTATATCTGCGCCTTCCTTTACAAACCTTGCATGCTGGGTAGGGGCCTTAAGCTGCAAATAAACCTCGCTTATGGTAAGCCTGGTTCCCGGATAAGCACACTCGGAAACTTTTACAACGGAATCCGTCTCGGTTATATCAACGGAATCCATATATTTGTCATATTCATCCATCTTGGTGTTTATCGTTTCGGTAAGTGTTTTATATTCTTCGGACAACTGCTTGATCGTACGCATCTGATCCGGCGTTAACTTATCACCCTTCTTCATACGCATGGTCAACGTCACGAGAACCGGCTTTATCTGATCAAGCTTCTTTGTAGACTCCGCGATCTCCTGCTGCATGCTCGCTGCCTTTAACTTTATCGCGGGATCGGCGCCCACCTGTATATCCGTATCAACGCCCATTGTAGATCCTATGATCTTGGCTTCGACATTGCCTAAAGCCTGTATGCATCCTCCTGTGATAAATCCCTTCTTTCCGGTCACGACGACATCGCCCTTTGCCGTAACCTTGCTGTGCAGTATCGCCTCGGAATGTACATAACCGTCTGCCTGAACCGTTGCATTCTCTATGAATTTGGATACGATATTCTTTCCGGCTATGATCCTGCCCTTGCCCATTCCGTTCATTCCGCGGGCAATGATAACATCACCGCCGGCCTTGACAAGAGCTCCTTCAACAACACCCTTAACCTCGATGTTGCCTGTGGCCGATATCGAAAATCCGGCATTTACATTGCCTGCGACATGGATATCACCGTCATATTCTATATTACCCGTAGATGTATCTACATCATTCACTTCATAGATATTGGATACAAAAACCTTATCATCGACAAGTGTAACATTACCGTTCACTTCCGATATGAGTTCAAGACCGTTCTCGGAAACCTTAAGATTTCTGCCATAACCGAATCTGGCTTCCTTAACTTCACGCGGAGAAACATAAGCGCCGTAAATATCCACACCGTCTTCTCCGTGATCGGCAGGTATCATCTTTGCAACAACCTGCCCTTCCTTACATGCGCTTATAAGGTCCAGGTTGAAGAAATCAACCGTACCGTCGGGATTGAGTTTGGGCTTGAGATTTGGATTTGTATTGAACAGATACTCTATCTCGCCGTCGGCTCCCTCTCTTACCGGTTTGCCCTCGGCGATCACGTAATCTGTACAATAATGCTTATCATTGAAAAAACTGTCTATAACATCATTCTTTATTCCAAATGTTATCTTCTTGAACTTAAGATCCTTTATGAGCTCTTCCTTGGTAAGTTCCGCACCTCCTTCGGACGGAGGATAAAACCTTACAATACAGATCATATTATCATCGGAAACATCCAGTTTGTAACTTCCGGGGATTTCCTGCATTACCCTCGGATCTATCTTGACACTGCATTTCTGTCCGTTTGACCCCTGTATCGCTTTGGTTATCAAAACCTTATCCGCGACAAAACCATGCAGCTGCAGATATGTCTGAAGTTCATCAAAACTAAGAGCCGATCCTCCTTCCGTTGGCGGTATCAACTCAAGATATGTCCCATCACCTTTGAGTAACAGTCTAAAGTACGCGTTGTAATTTCCCATAAGTCCCTCCCCGAAAATGTGCTTAACTGTTAACAAGAATACCCATGTATTTACCCATTTTAACCTTCATTTTACCCAAAGCTTTGGTATGAAGCTGGGATACACGTGATTCAGACACCTCTAAAACATTGCTTATTTCCTTAAGTGTAAGGTCTTCATAGTAATACATCAGTATTACCTGACGCTCCTTCTCCGTGAGCTGATCCAAAGACTCCTTAAGCACTATCTTAAGTTCTTCCTTCTCTATAGCCTCCTCCGGAAGATCATATCTCGATACCGTACTGCTTTCGCTGATATCGCCCCCTCCGGATTCCGTGAATTCATCCAGTGATATGATATTGGTAACCTTCATCTGAGACTGCCAGTCATCATATTCTTCGGATGTGATCCCAAGTTCCGCCGATATCTCCTCATCCGTTGCCGCCCGTCCGGTTCTGGTCTCTATATCCTTGATGGCATTTGTTATATCTCTCTGCCTCTTACGGACGGTGCGCGGGATCCAGTCCATCTTCCTTATCTGGTCGAGTATCGCTCCTCTGATACGCAGACTTGCGTATGTTTCAAATTTAACTTCCTTGCAGGCATCAAACTTATCTATCGCATCGATAAGACCAAATATACCGTAACTTACCAGATCGTCATATTCGACATTATAACCCAGGTACATAGACAGTCTGCCGGCAACTACCTTGACTAAAGGAGCGTATTCCAATATTATATTTTCCCTTAGCTCACGTGTCGGATTCTTGGCATAATCCGCCCACAGCTTAAGCCTTCCGGTCTCGTCCATAACCTACCCCATCTACACAGATCTATACACCCTGCTCCTGCTCTGTCTCCTCTCCTGCCGGCACTTCTCCTTCGGGGAGTTCCCCGTCTGCCTCAGCCTGCTCCGATTCTTCATCACCGGTCTTCTCTACAACCTCTCCTTCATCGTCGACTTCCTTGTCGGAAGATATCTCGAACTTATCAAATATCTTCTTGGCAATAAGTCCGACGATCAGGAAAAGGATAAGGACCGTCAGCAAAACCACAAGCATATCATGAAGATTGTAATGGTTAATATATGTCACTATACAGGCTACTGCTCCTGCCAGAAGCATTATTAACAGAGGTACCTTCTTAGTGTTCATAACTCCACCGTTATATCTTCTTTATCTCTTTACCGACTGCCTTTATGACAAAATCACCTGTCTCAGGAAAGAATTCCACCGTTCGACCGTAACTGTCGCCTGTATCCTGAGCAAGTATCGGTATTCTCATTTCACCAAGTATTTTTACCACAGACTCAACATTCCTGGCACCTACAGCCATAGTCTCCGTCTTACTCTGAAGGGCAAACATCTGCGCTCCGCCGGCTATCTTCGCCACAAGACGTCCTCTTGATGCGCCCGCCTCAACCATTATCCTGACCAGTTCATTTATGCCCGTATCGGCAAACTTGGCTATGCACTGATTATTGGCTATCTTGGTACTGTCCGGGAGCATTATGTGAGCCAGCCCTCCGATCTTTGTAGTCGGATCTCTCAAGGCGATACCCACACACGAGCCGAGTCCAAGCGTCGTGATCGCATTCGGACTCTTGCACAGCTTAAGATCAGCCATTCCAACTTTTATCATTTCACTCATAATCTCATACCTTATTCATCCAAACAAAACAGGATCACATACCCAGCGAACTTAATATCTTATCATATGATTCCAGATCCGGAACAAGGATGAAAAATCCGGTCAGCTTCATATCATCCGAGAACTCGGTCTGTATAAGAAGCATCTTATCACCCACTTCACCGAATTCTATCGCCGGAACACTTAATATAGAGCCACACATATCTATACTTATGGCCGGTATCGAAGCTATTATCTTAAGATTGGTAAGCATCGACAGTGAAGACAGATACGAGCCCGTTATTATATTGCCGATCTCCTTAAGCGCGGAAAGCTCCATCTCGCCGAATTCGGCAGCATTATCCACCTCAGGCGAACCCATGAGCTTGCTTATTAAGGTTATTGCGGATTTCTCCTCCAGCAGAAACATTATGCTTCCGGAAATATCACCCTCTACTATCTGATATATTCCGGCCATCAACTGTTCTTCACCGCCCATGGCTTCGCCTACCTGTGAGAATTCAAGCAGTTCAACCTTGGGCACTTTCATATCGACCTTGGTATTAAGCAGCTGTGCCAGAGCAGTCGTTGCATTTCCGGCACCTATATTACCAATCTCGCTCAGGATATCAAAATACATCCCGTCCATATTATTCAAATCAATCTTTGACATTCTAACACCTCAATTTCCGGATAAAACACTTATGATCAAGCCGTCTCCTTGTCAGATATAACAACATTGAGATCGAGCAGAGATATAAGAGTCTCTCCACACTTGCCTATACCGTTTATATAACTCGGATCATTGGATGTACTGCTCTTGGTCGCCTCGTCGACATTATTCTCGCTGAGCGTTACGACCTCTCTTACAGCATCAACTATGATACCGACGGGAGCGTTCTGCTCAAGCTTTATTATGATGATCCTTGTCTTGTTGGTGATCTCTGTTTCGGGAAGATTGACCTTCATCCTGAAACTCATGACCGGCACAACCTCACCGCGCAGATTTATAACACCTTTAAAATACTCCTGGCAATTGGGTACCCTTGTTATCTTCTGCATGCGGACTATGTTGTCTACATATTTGATATCTATACCGTATTGTTCGTCACCTATGTTTATCACTATATACTGAGTAGTATCATACTCATTGTTCATTACACTAACTTCATCCATTTTGGCCCCTCCTATATAAGACAATTCGCGTCAATGATAAGAGCAACTTCACCGTCGCCGAGGATAGTAGCGCCGCTTATCAAACGACTTGTGCAGTTAATATATTTACCCAGAGACTTAATAACGATCTCCTGCTGTCCTATAAGTTCATCAACCACAAGGCCGGCATACTGATCTCCCTTCTTGACGATAACAACGATCATGCGATCCTTCTTATCCTCGGGAACTTCCAGTCCGAGAACCTCGTGCAGCCTGACGATAGGAATAACGTTTCCTCTGAGGTTGATAACCTCCTTGGCCTCAACATACTTGATGTCTTCTTCGCCTATATCTTCTATCGTGTCGATAGAACCAAGTGAAATAGCGTATTTCTCTTCGCCGACGATGACCATGAGAGCCTGGATGATGGCAAGTGTGAGCGGAAGCCTTATTGAGAATGTTGAGCCCTCGCCCAGCTTGGTCTTAACACTTACATCGCCGCCCAGAGCTTCGATCTTGCTCTTAACTACATCCAGTCCGACGCCTCGTCCCGAAACATCCGATACTACCTTGGCCGTCGAAAAACTAGGAAGGAACAGAAGATCTATGATCTCCTTGGTGCTCATTGTCTCTCCCTGCTCCGGAGTAATGGTTCCGCGCTCTATGGCTTTCTTCTTAACAGCCTCTACGTCGATTCCGTTACCGTCATCCTTAACCTCGATAACAACATTGTTACCATCCTGATATGCATCAAGGAAGATCGAACCTACCGGATTCTTGCCGCGCGCAACTCTCTCCTCGGTCGATTCAAGACCATGATCCGCTGAATTACGGAGCATATGCATAAGAGGATCGCCTATCTCATCCACAACCGTACGGTCAAGTTCTGTATCCTCACCGGACATGTACAGTTCCATCTTCTTGTTGAGCTTCTTGCTGAGATCCCTGATCATTCTCGGGAACTTGGTCGTGATACTCTCAATAGGAACCATTCGAACCTTCATGACTGATTCATGGAGATTGGTGGTTACGCTCTCAAGGTACTCTATCTGCTCATTAAAATTGGAGTTATTTCCAAGCTGTCCCGCAGCACTGTACGAAACGATCGAGTTCTTTGCTATGATCAGCTCGCTGACAAGGTTCATGAGAACATCCAGTTTCTCTATATCAACCCTGACAGTCCTGTTTACTACCGGCTTGTTGGCCTGAGCCTTCTTGGCCGGAGCACTGGCGGTATTCTGAGCCGCAGGTGCGGGAGCCGTTTCCGCTGCCGCTGCAGGCTTTGTCTCTTCTGCTGCAGGCTGCTCCTGCTCTTTCTCTTTTTCGGCCTCGGCCTGCTTTGTCTCGCCTTCGCCTTCGAGTATCTCTTCTATATCTATGTTTTCTCCGACAACCCTTTCGATCTCGGACACGCTCATGATAGCCGCCTCGATCTTATCATAGGATTCCTCACTCACTACATAAAGTGAAAAATCGAAATCAAACTTTTCATCCTCTATGTCCTGTGTTGAGGGCTCGGAGATTATTATCTCGCCCAATTCTTCTATTGCCTTGAATACCAGGAAGGCTCTGGCTGCCTTAAGGATACATGACTCCTGGATAAATACCGTGAAGCCGTAGATCTTCATCTTCTTCTCTTCGGCATCCTTGATGGCATTTATCTCATGCTCCTGAAGCTTTATATTCTTCCACTTCTTATCACCGGCATCCTTTTGATCATCTTCCTTCTTCGGGGCTTCACCCTTTTTCTCGGGTGCGGCTTCCGTTGCGGTTCCGGTCCCTTCGTCAAGGCACTTCTGTAATGCCTGAATTATGGCCGCATTGTCATTTGTACCCTCGTCCTGAGTCTCCTGGATGGTGTTCTTGTATTCTTCAAGAGCATCCAGGGTCTGGAAAAGAACGTCAACAAGCTGACTTGTGACCTTCATCTTACCGTTTCTTATCTCCGAGAATACATTCTCCATATCGTGAGTAAGAGCCTGCATCCTCTTGTAGCCCATTGTTCCTGCCATTCCCTTAAGTGAATGTGCAGCACGGAATATCTCGTTTATGGTATCCTCGTTCTCGGGCTCGTTCTCCAGAATCATGAGCTGATCGCTCAGACTCTGCAGGTGTTCATTTGTTTCATCAAGAAAGATTTCCAAATACTGATTAACATCCATGGCTATAGTACCCCCACGTTCTTAATAATTTGATCTGCTACCTGCGAAAGCGGTACAACATCGTCGGCCAGACCGCTGTCAACTATACTGCGCGGCATCCCATATACTGTGCAGCTTTCTTCGTTCTGCGCAATAACACGCACCTTCTGTTTCTTACTGAGCTCTTTGATCCCGGCTGTGCCGTCGCAGCCCATACCGGTAAGCACTACACAGACAACTTCATCATATCCCGAATCAACCAGCGATTCGAACATGTAATTGGCACAGGGTTTAACCCCTTCCCGTGTCGGTTCGTCCGTAAGATGCAGCTTCATGCTCCCTGCGC
The DNA here is from genome assembly GCA_900320345.1 of uncultured Lachnospiraceae bacterium. GTDB lineage: Bacteria > Bacillota > Clostridia > Lachnospirales > Lachnospiraceae > UBA2868. The sequence goes on from ONRZ01000005.1 coordinate 21,602, forward strand.
TCTTGCCGGCCTTAAGATGTGCTCCTCCCGGAGCGATATACACGTTGCCGTTAGCGATCGCCTGTCCTTCCCTCGCCTCCATTACTTTTACCTGGCTCAGTTCGTCAAGCCTGCTCGCGAGCGACGCCGTGAACCCTTTCGGCATATGCTGTACCAGCAGTACCGGTGCTTTAAGGTTCCCCGGAAGTCTTGGGATGACCTCCTGCAAAGCCTTGGGGCCTCCGGTAGATGAAGCTATTGCTACTATCTTCCTGCCGGGCACCTTGGGAAGCTGGATATTGTTTACTGCAGAGCTTTCCTTCTTCGGTCCCGCTGTGCCACCCGCACGTGGCGCCGCTGTATGTTCGGTAAACATTCCGGGCTTGGTATGGAAATTGACATCATACCTCGAAACGAAAGTTGTACCTTTACCGGATGAAGATGCACTCTGCTGTCCCGCTTTTGCCATATGGCTTCTGTCGGTCTTACTGACTACATCGAGGAGATCCAGGAATCTCTTCTTGAAATCATCATGCCTTGCATCTGCAACATTTTCAGGCTTCTTGATGAAATCGACGGCTCCGAGCTCAAGGGCCATCAGAGTTTCCTTTGCTCCCTCTCCCGTAGTGGTAGAGGCCATCAGGACATTCGCATATACCTTGCTTTTCTGCATTTCCCGGAGCAGCTCCAGACCGGTCATCTTGGGCATATATACATCTAATACGACCGCGTCATAGTTTTTTGCACAGATCTTCTTGAATCCGTCAGCTCCGTCTATAGCATACTCGGCAACTTCAAATCTGTCGTCCGAGTTTATTATATCACAGAGCACCCTTCTCATAAGTGCAGAGTCATCTACGATGAGTATTTTCTTTTTCAATTTATCACCCCTTCTCTCTGCGTCTTATTTTTCTTTCTTCCTCGAATATGAATTTGATGATGCTTTCACGCTCATCATTCATGATGTTTATAAACTGGATCCTGTGTTCAAACGATCCCTGTCTGCTTGCAAGTTCTTCTGAATAGAGCACTCTTCCGAGCAGCTTGTACTCGGTAAGCTTGCCGTTTACAAAGAGAGAAAACGCGAACTGGATATTGCTTCCCTTGGGATACTGCACCTTGGATATAAACCTGGCACCGCCTCCGCTTATATCGACCATTGTTCCGTTACTGAAGGTTATGTCCGTATCAAGGAAATGAACCTGTTCATGAGCCGGATCCTGTCCGCTCTCCGTGGTAACATTCCTTGCTTTCATATCCAGCACGCAGTTCAGACGGTAATATTCACGTCTCTGATACTTTCTTATATCCGTAGTCAGTTCCATGACCAGTACAAAGATATTGTCTGACTTATATCTGTCGATAACACGCGCGAGACACTGATACAGACCGGACTGAGTGTAAAAACAGATGTTGTATTCTCCGTCCACAGGCAGCAGTACGATCTTCCCCTGTTCCATCGGCATGGCTATCTTGATCTGATCTTCAGATACGATGTCATACACCTGACTTCTGTAGTTCTTCTTCTCCGTCAGTTCATTTTTGTTCCTGGAATTGTCAATGGATTCCAGTTCGAGCTTATCCCCCAATTTCACATACTTTGATAGCATATCTTCTCTCCCATCTTATATTAGTACTGCCATTCCCTTCCTTTTATCCCTCTGACCATGTTAGCGAAAAATCCGGTCATTCCGTGCTTTTTAAAATTCGCTTCCGAAGCATTGTTCGTCAGCATATAGGCAAGATTCTCAAAAGCCCTTGCACTCTTTGCATTCGGACTGTCTATCGATATCGGCGTCTGCTGCATGACAGCCTTTACAAGCTGCGGATCCTCCGGAACGTATCCCAGATACTTTATCGGTATCTTCAGATATCTGCTGACAACGGCATTTAGTTTATTAAACAGCTGCTGCCCCTCCTCCGGACTCTTTACCTTATTTGCGATCACCTTGATGGTGGTCATTTCCCTGCTGAACCTCACGTGACGGTTAAGTGCTTTCAAAAGAGAATACGAATCCGTGATCGACGTGGGTTCCGGTGTCGTTACAAGCAGCACCTCTCCGCTCGCCACAAGGAACTCTATGACCGCATCGGAAATGCCGGCTCCCGTATCGATAATTATCACATCCGCGAGCATATCAAGCTCCGCAAGATTCTGTATCAGATAATTGATATAATCCCTTCCGAGATTGGTAAGTCCAGCAATTCCCGAGCCTCCGGATATGAAACCTATATCCATAGGACCCGTCGTGATTATCTCTCTTATATTCTTACCCTGATATATGAGATCTCCCAGATTATGTTTCGGTATCGCACCGAACATGACCTCTATATTTGCCAGACCGAAATCCGCGTCGAAGATTATCACTCTCTGCCCGAGCCGCCTTAACTGCACGGCGAGATTTATCGACACATTGGATTTCCCTACTCCGCCCTTACCGCTGGTAACTGTGATGACCCTGGCTGTTGGGCGCTGTGGCTGGGCGTTCATTTTTATTATGTTTCTTAACTGTGACGCCTGATCCATCTATCTGTCTCCTCCCAGCAGCTGTTTTACCGTATTCTGCGGACTGAACTGTTCTATGTCGTCCGGAACATTCTGGCCGAAGGTTATATATGACATCTGGGCTCCCGTGTGTTTCTTAAGGTTGAAAAGATTACCCAGTGTTGTAGTCTCATCCAGTTTTGTGAAGATCAGCTTATAATCGGTCATTTCCGTATAGGCATCCGCAATGCTGATAAGATCCCTGTATTTGGTCGTTGCACTGACCACAAGATAAGTCTCCTTCTCGATCATATCATCCACACAGTGAAGGAAATCCTTCATGCTGTTTTTCTGAGCCTCATTGTGGTGTGAATGACCGGCCGTATCAACGAGAATATAATCCTGATCCTTGAATTCCTCGAGCGCGGTCTTAACCTCATCCTCCGTATAAATGATACGAAAAGGAGCATCCAGTATGTTGGCATACGTACGCAGCTGCTCCGCCGCGGCTATCCTGTATGTATCCGTTGTAAGCAATGCAACTTTCTTCTTATCGTCAACATTAAGCTTGGATGCTATCTTTGCTATCGTGGTTGTCTTGCCGACACCGGTAGGTCCGATGAAGAACACAAGCTTGGGTCCCTCTTTTGCAGGCGTGATACCGGAAGGCTGGCCAAACTGCAGTATCATCTTCTGATATATATTGGCAAGATATATATCTATACCGGCTCCCTTCTTTTTGATCTTGCCCAGCTCGTCTATTATCTCATTCGCGTACTTCTCATCGACCTCATTGTCTATGAGGGTATTGTAGATGAGTTTGAAAAAGGCGACCTGTTCATCTGATTCCGATTCCGATTCAAAATCAATATCACCGATATCCTTTATTATCTGCTGCTCTATGAGAGTATGAAGGCTTTCAAGCTTCTCTTCCAGTGTCTCAACCTGGTCGGATCGCACATTCTTCTCCAAAATACCGGTATCTTCCGTATCGGCCGGTGTTCCGACTTCTTCCTTTTTCCTGTCGCGTGCTTCCTGTTTGGCCGTTTCAACAGTTCGCCTTACCGTGGCTGCGGGAAGGATGGGCTTATATACAGGCCTGTCCTGCTCGTCCTCAAGCGCAACGGTAACTTCCACCACCGGTTTCTTGAAAAACGAAAGAAATCCCTTGTTCTTTACGTTCTTCACGTTCATGATGACAACCGAAGTCCCCAGTTCCTTTTTAGCCAGCTGCGTTGCCTCTTCTTCTGTTTTCCCCTGAAATTTCTTTATTATCATTAAGCTGTTACCATTCCGACAGACTGTAATTCAACATTCGTATCAACTTCATTGTACGATACAACGATAAGATCCTTAAATGTATCCTCGGTAAGTTTCTTAAAGTACATACGCACAATGGGAGACGTGATTATGATCGGGCTCTTTCCAAGCTTCTCAAGTTTATCCGTCTCAGCGGTCACCGATTTCATTATCGCCTTTGTCCTGTCAGGGTCAAGCGTAAGATATGCCCCCTGCTCAGTCTGTTTCACTGATGCCATTATCTCCTGCTCTATCTTCGGATCGAGCGTCACTACCTGTGTCGGTTCATTAGGCGGGAAATACTTGGCCGAAATCGCCCTCTTTAAACTCTGTCTCACATACTCCGTGAGAAGATCCGTATCCCTTGATACAACGGCATGATCTGCCAGTGTCTCAAATATGGTGAGCAGATCCCTTATGGAAATACCTTCCTTTAACAGATTCTGCAGTACCTTCTGTATCTCACCGAGTCCGAGAAGCTTGGGTGTGAGTTCATCAACAAGCGAAGGATTGGATTCCTTGATATTGTTGACAAGATTCTGCACATCCTGCCTTGTAAGGAGTTCCGCAATATGCTGCCTTATGACCTCGGTAAGGTGTGTTGCTATTATCGAAGGCGGATCGACAACCGTATATCCTATGCTCTCGGCATGCTCACGCTGAGATTCCGTTATCCATTTTGCCGGAAGCCCGAACGAAGGTTCAAATGTCGGGATACCGGAAATATCCTCCTCAACATAGCCCGGGTTCATCGCCATATAATGATCGAACAGTATCTCGCCTTCACTGACCTGTATACCCTTGATCTTAATTATATACTGATTAGGATTGAGCTGTATGTTGTCTCGCAGTCGTATGATAGGTACTACCGTACCGAGTTCGAGCGCAACCTGTCTCCTTATCATAACAACTCGGTCTAACAGGTCTCCGCCCTGGTTCACATCGGCAAGCGGTATGATACCGTAACCGAACTCAAGCTCTATCGGGTCAACCTGCAGCAATGATACCACATTCTCGGGCTTTCTTATCTCCTCTGCCTCTACCTCGGTCTCATCCACCTGCGCTTCCACTTTTGCTTCCTCAAGCGTATTCGCGACCATCCTCCCGCATACAACGAAAATCGCTCCGAATCCGACAAACAGAAGAAGATTCAGCGGAGTAAATATGCCAAGGAAGGCCAATATGCCTCCCGTTATATATAATGCTCTCGGCATACCGAACAGCTGCTTTACGATAACGCTTCCGAAATCGGCTTCCTTGCCGCCTTTTGTAACGAGAATACCTGTTGATAACGATATGACAAGCGAAGGTATCTGTGATACAAGTCCGTCACCTATGGTCAGGATGGCATATTTCTGGAGTGCCTCCTGAAAGGCCAGCCCGCCTCTTGTCATTCCCATTATGATGCCGCCTACGATATTAACGGCTGTTATGATAAGACCTGCCGTAGCATCTCCCTTAACGTACTTAACCGCACCATCCATGGAACCGAAGAAGCTTGATTCGTCCTGTATCTTATCCCTTCGTCTCTTTGCTTCCTCATCGGTGATCGCGCCTGTGTTAAGATCGGCATCTATCGCCATCTGTTTACCGGGCATAGCATCCAGTGTAAAACGGGCCGTTACTTCAGCGACACGCTCGGAACCTTTGTTTATGACCATGAACTGCACTATTATCAGTATGATGAATACTATGGATCCCATTACAAGATCGCCGCCGCCGACGAAACTTCCGAATGTCTCAACAACATTGCCGGGGGAACCGGTAGTAAGTATAAGCCTTGTCGATGACACGTTCAACGATATACGGAACAGTGTCGTGAACAGCAGCATTGTCGGATAGAACGACATGTCAAGGACTTCCTTGGCAAACATCGAATTGAACATTATCGCGAATGCCACCGACATGTTCAGTGCAAGACAGATATCCAGCAGGGTTGAAGGGATGGGTATTATGAGAAATACAAATGCACACAAAAGATACAGCGCAACGCCTAAATCCGCTTTTCCTATCTTCATGCTTTCTCCCTCCCCTCCTTATTATTTTCCGGATCCCTGTCAGGCTGTTTCAGCCTCACGTCTGTTATAGATAACAGCCAGTATCTCTGCAACGGTGCTGTACAGTTCGGGCGGTATCTGAGCGCCCAGATCCACATTGTAGTAGAGCATCCTTGCAAGCGGCTTGTTTTCCACTATATCGACACCGTATTTGCCGGCCTCTTCCTTGATCTTTGCAGCCAGGAAATCCTCACCCTTTGCCACTACATAAGGCGCCGGCGCTACCTGCGGATCATATTTTACCGCCACCGCAAAATGCGTGGGGTTGGTGATCACCACATCGGCCTGCGGGATATCCTGCATCATACGCCGTCTGGAAGCTTCCTGCATCCTCTGTCTCTGCTTTCCCTTTATGGCAGGATCTCCTTCGGCATTCTTCCACTCATCCTTTACTTCCTGTTTGGTCATCTTCAGGTCTTCGTTGAACTTATGCCTCTGATATACATAATCCACTATACCGATTATCAGATATACCGCACATATCTTCAGCGACATGTTTATCACTATGTCTCCGAACAGTTTGAGTGCTCCGATAAGCTGCATGTCATACAGCAGGAACAACTGTGCCGCCTCATCCTTTAAAGTCGAATAAGCCATGTACCCTATTATGATAAGCTTAAGCAGAGACTTTAAAAGCTCTATCAGCTTATCAACTCCGAACAGTTTCTTAAAACCGTTTATCGGATTGAGTTTATTGAATTTAGGCTGTAACGGCTTGGCTGTCGGCTTCCATTTTACCTGAACAAGATCCACGATAAAGGCTACTATAAACGCCGCTGCCAGAAACGGGAGCAGCATGAGCAGTATCTTTATGATTATCTGGTTCATGACTCCCGCGAATTCCCTGGGGATCACCATACCTTCGGTAAGAGTGGTCATCTCGGGAATGCGGTTATAAGCTTCCGAAAATGTCTGCAGGAACGAGGTCCCGATGTTCCCTATAAATATCTTGAGGACAAGGAACATTGCAAACAGTGAGATCGCTCCCGTAAGTTCCTTGCTTTTCGCTACCTGGCCTTCCTTGCGGGCATCGTCTTTCTTTTTATCGGTAGCCGGTTCGGTCTTCTCACCGCCGGGTCCTTCCTTGGCGAAATATTGGAGATCATATTCAAATAACAGTTCCATATTTTCCCCTCTTATTCCCCTACGTAAGGCTTCTGACCATAGCTGTCATCATTACCTTCATTTCCCGGAAGATATACTCGGATGCACTCGGGAGCACCCCTATCGTGATCATAAGCGCCGCCAGACCGATGAACAGCTTGATCTGTATACCTACCGAAAACATATTGATCTGAGGTGCGGTCTTTACCAGTATACCAAGTACCGCGTTTGTGAGCATTATGGTCGCAACTACGGGAAGACAGATCCTGAATGCGATCGACACATAGTCCCCCAGATACTGTATTATAACTGTCATTATCTTATCCGATGAAAACACCGCCCTGCCTATCGGAATAAGTGTAAATGTTTCCGCAAGGGCGCGTATAAAATAATGATGCAGATTCGTTACCATCATTACGAGCATTATCGAATACTGGTACAATACTCCGGTGAAACCTGTCTGCTCCCTTGTTGTGGGATCAAGCAGCGATATCATCGAAATACCTATCTCCATGTCGGCAAGCCTTCCTGCAAGGTTTATCACCGAATTACATATATTCGCGCCAAATCCGATGATCAGTCCGGCTATCGCTTCCTTGAGCACCATCGCCGCATATCCGTATACCGTGTGATATGCGGGGATATCATGAACCGGCATTGATTCAAACAAAATATATGCAAGAAAAAAACTAAACCCGGCCTTTACCCTTCTGGGAACATTATTTATCGAAAAAAACGGTGCCGTCACAACAAAACAGCTTATCCTGACAAATATCAGTAAATAATATTCCAGGTCGCCATAGGAAAATGTAAGATCTATCATCGCCTACTTTATATACAAACTGAAATCGGACCAAAGATCGGTCATAAATCCTGTCATATTATTAAGCATCCAGTGTCCGAGCAGCATAAGCATCACAAAGATGCCTATAAGCTTCGGAACAAAGGTAAGCGTCTGCTCCTGGATCGATGTTACTGTCTGAAATATACTAACGGCAAGACCGATGATCAGCGATATAAGAAGCATCGGTGCCGAAGTAAGTATTATCGTGTACAGTGTTGTTCTTGTGATCTCAACTACATTATCGACTGTCATATTAGTCCTCTGTTAGTAAAATGTCTTGACCAGGTTACCGATCACCAGATTCCAGCCGTCCGCCAGAACAAACAAAAGTATCTTGAACGGCATGGATATCGTCGTCGGCGGAAGCATCATCATACCCATAGACATAAGCGTCGATGCAACTACCATATCTATTACGATGAACGGAATGTATATCAGGAATCCGATGATGAACGCTGTTCTGAGTTCGCTTATGATAAAGGCCGGAACCAGCACTCTGGTTGGTATCTCATCTATGTCTTCCACAGCTTCGATCCCGTCTATATCAAGAAACAGCCTTACATCCTTAGTCTGTGTCTGTCCGTACATAAACTCACGGAGCGGTTGAACGGCAGTATCAAGGAATTCTGTCTGTGTCAGTTCACCTGCTTCAAACGGCTTGACCGCATTGTCGTTTATCTGGGTTATCACCGGATTCATAATAAAAAAAGTCAGAAACAGAGACAACCCTATCAGAACCTGATTCGGCGGTGCTGACTGAGTGCCAAGTGCTGACCTGACAAAATGCATCACTATCAGTATGCGCGTGAAACTCGTCATCATAATGACGATAGTCGGAGCCAATGCTATGAGCGTCAGGGTAATAAGTATCCTGAGCGTCCCCGACAGATTGCCCTCCCCGTCCCGGTAAGTCACGGTAAGGTTGTTCGCAACATTTAACTCCCGAAGATCCGACGCGTCCTCAGCGGTGCCGGGATCATTAATCACAGTCCTGTTCTCATTTACGCCGTTGTCATCCGTGATCCCTATTTCATTTACTTCGGCAGCCGATGCCCGTGAAGGCATAAGCATTACCAAAAATAAGCACAGAAGCAGGCAACTCAAAAACCTTCCGGGCCTGCTTCTATGGAACAAATATTTAATCATTGCTTATCGCCCCGTTTTGTTATCTTATCCTTAGCAGTCTCGAAAATCTGCTTAAAACGGTCATTCGATGCAGGATTCTCTGCGCTCAGATCAATATCCTCCTCTGATATCTCAGAGATAAGCTTTACTTCATCCTTACCGATGGCAACGATAAAATAACGTCTGCCCACTCTGACTATCTGAAGGAACTTATTTGTGCTCAGTCTGTAAGTCTCTATTGCTTCGAAATTCCTGTTATACCCTTGCAGCTTCTGATATTTCCCGAGAAAACGCGTTGTGAAATACGTGAGCGCGAGCACAACAAGAAAAATGAAGAAAACCGTAAGAAACTGAGCCGCACCTTCCAAAGACCCGGATATGACCACGGCAGCAAACATTTAGCCTACGACCTTCTTAACCGCCTCGATAACACGGTCTGCCTGGAAAGGCTTAACGATAAAGTCCTTTGCACCGGCCTGGATCGACTCGATGACCATTGCCTGCTGACCCATGGCTGAACACATGATAACAAGCGCACTGGGGTCGTTCTCTTTGATCTTCTTAAGAGCCTGGATACCATCCATTTCAGGCATTGTGATATCCATAAGAACAAGATCGGGCTTGAGCTCATTGTACTTTTCAACAGCACGTGCTCCGTTCTCAGCCTCACCGACAACATTGTAACCGTTCTTGGTAAGGATATCCTTGATCATCATTCTCATGAACGCTGCGTCATCACTGATTAAAATATTCTTTGCCATTTTTCTTCTCCTAACTTAATTTATTATTTCTGTTACTCTTACACCAAAGTTTTCTTCGATCACCACTACCTCACCCTTGGCAACAAGCTTGCCGTTTACAAGAACATCGACGGGTTCGCCGGCTATCTTGTCAAGTTCGATAATGGTACCGGGAGCAAAGTCAAGGATATCGCTAATTGACTTCTGCGTTCTTCCCAGTTCTACCGTTACTTCGAGGGGAACATCCTTGATAAGTTCAATGTTCTCCTGACTCTGCATCGCATTTATATCTGCAGAGAACGGCTGGAATGATGCGGGTTGGATATTTACATTTGCCATGCCCATTGGCTGCTGCATACCCATGCCCATGCCGGGCATCATGCCCATGCCCATTCCGGGAGCCATACCCATGCCGGGAGCCATACCCATTCCGGGTGACATTCCCATTCCCATTCCACCGGGAGTTCCTGCACCCATGCCCATTGATGCATCCGGCATGCCCATACCCATTCCCATTCCCATATCCATCGATGGTGCGGGCATCGACGGTGCCGGTACGGGAGGCGGCGTCGGTGCGGGCGGCGGCGCCGGTTCGGGTTCAGGCTCTTTATTCTCGATAAAGTAGCTGTACAGATCCTTGGCAAAAGCCACAGGATACAACTGCATTATCTTGCTGTCAATAAGATCTCCTATCTGCATTCTGAAGGTGATCTTTACAAATGTGTCCTGCAGAAAAGCAGAAACATCATCTCCCGGATCCAGAGAACCAAGTTCAACAAGACTGGCTTCCGGAGGACTTATATCTATCATCTTGCCGAGCATTGATGATAATGACGTTGCGGCGGAACCCATCATCTGGTTCATGGCCTCTGAGATCGCACTTAAATGCAGTTCTCCGAGTTCACCATCGGTATTGGTTCCGTCTCCGCCCATCATCAGGTCAGTGATTATCTTAACGTCATCCTCTTTAAGGACAAGTATATTGGTCCCCTCGAGACCTACGGTATATTTTATCTTAATGAATACACACGGGCGCTCGTAATCCTCGAGTATCTGCCCCCATGTCGATAGTGTTACTACCGGAGTAGTGATGTTAACCTTGCGGTTAACAAGGGAGTACAGCGTTGTGGCCGATGTCCCCATGCTTATGTTGGCAACTTCGCCTACGGCATCCTTTTCGACATCCGTAAGCAGGCTCTCATCGGGGCTGCCTCCGCCTGATGCTGCGGGTGCACTTTCCGCCGGAGCTTCTGCCGCTGCCGTTTCCCCTCCGGCATCGGAATCGCCGCCTTCCATCATGCCATTCAGCAGGGCATTTATCTCATCCTGCGACAGCATTCCATCCATACGCGCTACTCCTCCTCTCTAAGCACTTGCGTTACGCGCACTGCGTATGAATCCTTAGCGGAACCCGGCAGTGCCTTGAACTTTTTCAGGTTGCCAACATAGATCTCCATTTCATTGTCAACCTTAGACCCCAGTTTAATTATATCACCACATTGCAAATTTACAAAATCGCTTACCGTGATCGAACTCTTTCCAAGCACGGCCTTGATAGGCATACTGACCTTCCTTATCACTGTTTCGATATATTCTTCGTAATCCTCATCGCTCGATTCCTTCATGGACGCGAACCAGTACTTGGTATTGAGCTTATCCATGACACTCTCGAGCGTAAAATACGGAAGGCATATATTCATAAGTCCCTCAATATCGCCTATCTTGATATTCAGGGTAACTATGGCTATCATCTCACTCGGAGCTATTATCTGGGCAAACTGCGGATTGGTCTCCACCCTTTCAAGGACAGGATTTATATCCACAACATTTCTCCACGGTTCCCTTAACAGCCCCACACATACCGACATCATCTTATCAACGATGGTACGCTCAATCTCCGAAAAATCCCTTGACTTCTCGAGCGGATTCCCGGGTCCTCCGAGCATTCTGTCGACCATTGTAAATCCGAGGTTCGCGGCAAGCTCAACCATTATACTGCCGTTAAGCGGCTCAAAACTGACTATCCCGAGCAAAACAGGATTGGCAAGTGCCGTTGAAAATTCGGAAAATGTACATGCCTCCGAATTCACTACCGATACCTGGATGTTCTTTCTTAAATATACGGGCAGATTTGTTGATAATAACCTGCCGTAATGCTCAAATATTATCTCAAGCGTCCTTAAGTGTTCCTTGGAAAACTTGGCCGGTCGCCGGAAATCGTAATTCTTGGTACTTCGTTCGTCACCGGAGCTTATCTCATCAGCATCAAGTTCCCCCGAGCTTAACGCTTGAAGCAGACTGTCTATCTCATTTTGGGAGAGAACTTCACCCATTAAGCTCACCTCACTCTTTTATAATCAGACCCCTTATCTATTTATTGGAACTTAAGATCCCTGAAATAGACCTCGTAAATAAACTTCGAATCAAACATGGCCTGCAGCTGCGCCAGTATCTCATCGGCGATAGCCTGTGTATTTGCGGACGCTTCTTCCTTGGTGTATTTGCCGAAAACATCATTTATCACGCTCTTTATCTTACTCTCATTGGGAGCAACGAGCGGCTGGAGTTCCGCATACTTCTCATCTGTCTTGTCTATGGAGAGCGATACCTGCGCTATAGCATAATGATCCGCGCCGTCATCACCGTGCTTAAGCGTTATGACCATTTCATCCGCTATATTGTATGTCTCTATGTCCTGTATCGTAAGCTCCTTGGCTTCGGTCTCGCCCTCGGGCGCCTTAACCTCAAGATTGAGTATCGATGCTATCTGATTGACCAGGGCTACCGTCTTCTTGTTGGCACTTATGGTCGAAAACATCATTATACCGGTCAGTGCCACGTTTACTATGAGCAGCGCCAGTATGATAACCGACAATAGGTTCTTCTTCATTTCTAAAACATCTCCGTTCGTTTAATATGTGCTAAGTGTGTGATATATCTTGATCTCAACACGTCTGTTCTTGGCTCTTCCCGTTTCGGTCGAATTATCGGCTATCGGTACGTATTCACCGCGGCCTGTATGCTTGACTATGGCCGGATCGAGTCCGCTGTTTTCAACAAGATAATTAAATACCGACAGTGCTCTTGCACTTGAAAGCTCATTGTTGTCGGCAAACCGGCTCGTATGTATCGGGACATTGTCCGTGTGTCCTTCTATCTCGATTATGCTCTTGCCGTATTTGCGGAGTATAACGCCTATCTTGTCAAGTATCGGAAGTGAATCCGTCTTTATCTGAGCACTTCCCGAATCGAACAGCAGGGCGCCGTTCAGTGTAAGCGATACATACTGCGATGTAAAATCAACATCCACCATGCCCTCTAAGTTCTGTTCCTGCAGGGCTTCCTCGATGAGTTCACTCAAAGACTCGGATTCCTTGAGCTGTTCCTCCTCTATCTCTTCCCACTTATCCTGTTCCTCGGTCGTCTGCTCGGCTGCTCGGCCCATCGTTGTCATGTATTCATCGAGTTCATTGAGCTGGCTGACTCCGTTGGATATAAGGATACCGTCTCCCACAGCCTGGGCTCCGCCGGAAAATACGCTGAAGCTCTGTGTGAAAGACGCTGCTATGAGTTCAAACTTCTGTTTATCAACATCCGACATCGCGAACAACATGACGAAAAAGCACAGCAGCAGATTCATCAGGTCGGCAAAGGTCGATTGCCATGCGGGCGCGCCTTTCGGCGGTTCTTCTGCCTTTCGCTTGGCCATTACTCTTCTCCCCCTTCTTCACCCTTCCCGAGGCTGCCCCTTACAGCCGGTGAAAGGAATGACTTGAGCTTCTCTTCTATAACGCGCGGATTTTCGCCCGCCTGGATTGACAAAAGACCTTCAACGACGATCTCCTTGACATGCATCTCACCGTCATTGATGGACTTAAGCTTGGTCGCTATGGGTGTACACAGCCAGTTGGCAAGAACCGATCCATAGAATGTCGTAATAAGAGCAACGGCCATGTTCGGTCCCAGGGAACTGACATCATCCATGTGATAAAGCATCATAACCAGACCGATAAGGGTACCTATCATTCCCCATGCAGGTCCCATCGCTCCGAGATTCTCCCAAAATCCTATATTATTCCTGTGGCGCCCGTCTATGCTGACAAGCTCCGTCTCCATTATCCCTCTTACAAGTTCGGGATCGGTACCGTCGACTATGAGCATTATACCCTTCTGAAGAAAGGTATCATCGAGTTCCCCCGCCGCTTCTTCGAGTGACAGCAGTCCTTCCTTACGTGCTACATTCGACAGATCTATGATCTTCTGTATGACCGAGCCCGCGTCCAGCGCAGGCACCTTGAATGCTATCTTTATACTCTTAAGACCCCCGAGGAAATCAGCTATGCTGTAACTTGCAAAGATCGCCGCAGCCGCTCCTCCGAATGTGATCATGGCACTGGGTGCATCAAGGAAATACTTGATGCCTGCGAAGCCGTCCGCTCCCAGTCCAATCGAGATGATCATGAATACAAAGCCGGCAACTATACCGACCAGTGTAGCAATATCCAATACTCCCACCTACCTAATAAGCATAATAAACCTATGTAAAAGATTTTACTAAATTTTTCACCTTTTGTCTATTGAATTTAGAAAATTTGTACTCAATACAGGACAGCAGCCAATCTCAAAACACAGGGTTACAAGCTTGCTTGTGATCCCTGTGTTCCTGAGATTGCTATTGGACTTATCCAATACAGCTCAAAACGCAGCGCATTTTGAGCCTGTCATGTATTGCGATAATTACCTCTTCAGATTCGTAAGTTCCTCTATCATGGTATCCGAAACGGTTATGATACGGCTGTTTGCCTGGAAACCTCTCTGTGTTGTGATCATCTCGGTAAATTCCTGGGACAGATCTACGTTTGACATCTCCAGTACGCCTGTCTTGAACGATCCCGCGCCGTCTGATGTGACATCCTTGCCGATGCCGTCGAACTGGCCTGAGTTCATCGTGGTCTGATACAGGTTCTCACCTATCTTCTCAAGACCCGAAGGGTTCGAGAATGATGCAACCGCTATCTGACCGAGCAGCTTGGTGGTACCGTTATCGTAAGTCGCATATATCTTACCGTCCTGCTGTACGGCAACGCCCGACATATTACCTATCTTACGTCCGGCGTAATTACCGTTGTAATCGCCGGCTGCACCGTAAATTGTTGAAGTTCCGTTA
>ONRZ01000087.1 GCA_900320345.1 uncultured Lachnospiraceae bacterium
CGGTTGGCCTGATTTGATATCACCTGTTCAAAATAATTGCGGACCGATCGGGCATTTCCGAAATTATTTCCTTCATAAAACCGAAGCTGTGATATGCGGTTCAATATATAAGGGCGCAGTCTCGGATCGACCGAATAATCCTGCTCCCTGCATCTTGTTAAAAATATCTCGGTCAGCTCCTCGTCATTATAATCCTCAAAATAAACATATTTGTTGAAGCGGGATTTAAGTCCAGGATTCGAGCTGATAAATCTCTCCATAAGATCCGGATAGCCGGCTACGATGACGACCAGCCTGTCACGGTTATCCTCCATAAGCTTAAGAAGAGTATCTATCGCTTCCTGACCGTAGTCGCCTTCCCTCTCGCTTACAAGTGTATAAGCCTCATCTATGAACAGCACTCCGTCAAGTGCCGCATCAACGACCTCATGTACCTTCTGCGCCGTCTGTCCCATATATCCGGCCACGAGTCCCGACCGGTCGGTCTCAACGAGCTGCCCCTTCTTAAGTATCCCAAGCGAATAATAGGCCTGTGCGATCTTGCGTGCTATCGTAGTCTTGCCGGTTCCGGGATTACCTGTGAACACCATATGGCGTGATATCTCGGTTGCCTTAAGGCCCCTCTGTTCACGCAGTTTCTGGACCATCATCAGGTTCACCATATCATGAACTTCCTTCTTAACGGCATAAAGGCCGATAAGAGAATCCACTTCGGCAAGGATATCTCGCACATCCTTCTTTGCCTCATTGCTCTCACGGGAAAACAGCGTGGCATTTTCTATCTCAACCTGCTCCCTGAGCGTAAGCTTCCCTTTCCCCGAACCGCTGCCGGGATGCTGCATGTCGGGACTTCCGACCGAAGGCACGGGTATCACCTTACTCTTATATACGGTGTCACCGTTGGTCAGTTCATCATTTTCTTCTATCTGTTCGATATACTGGATACATAGATTTGAGAAATGCTGGAGCAGCATCACGGGATACTGCAGCCTCATGCAGTCACAGTTTATGACGAGATTGCCCACCAGAACGAATGCATCCACAATTTCCCTTGAACTTACAAGATAGCATTTACCGCCCATGTTTTCATCCTTCTCGGCATGGGCTATGATCTGAAGGCTCGACGGAACATGGCGCAATATACTGTCTTCCGCCAAAATGTTCTCACCGAAATTCTTCTTCAGGAAATCCTCATCTACAAGGATCTGAAAGATGGTATTTATAGTCATGCTCTCGGTGACTGATACCGCACCGTCACTGCTGGCAAGGAAATATGCCAGGTTCAGGGCTTCATCCCTGAACTTATTGTAAAGCGTGTCCTTATCTTTCTTATTTACCTCTCCTCCGTACATCCTACAGATGTCACGGCATTTCTTCATTGCTGCAAACGCAGGATTCATTTAACGTTCCCCTTGTGCAAAAATGCTCATCTATTCAAAATCCGATCGTATCCGGGCTGTCCTGCAATGATAAATGAAACCTTATCATCCCGGCTCCCGACAGCACCGTATCCTCAAGGTGTTCAAATCCAAGTAGTTTACATAACTTTACGGATGCTTCATTTCCGGGCCTCACAAAACAATTCAAACCTTTCATTTCCAGAACGTCCCTGGCGTAACCGATCACTGCCCTGCATGCTTCCAGAGCATATCCCCGCCTCTGGCGCTCCTTTTCTATAACGTAACCGAGTTCAGCCTCATCATACCCTTCCCTTCCGGTTATGCCCGCACGGCCCACAACACGCCCGCCATCCTTCTCAACGACGAGCCACAGACCGTATCCGCAGAACTCATACATATTCTTAATGTAATCCTTCGTGTATTCGATCTCCTGCTGCCTGTCCTCATACAGCGGCTCGGTATGGTCCGTTATCCCTTCTCCGTCATAGATCTCATAAAGCCTGTCAACATCCTCAACCGTCATCTCGCGCAGGATAAGCCGGTCCGTACTCAGTATGGTCCACGGCAAGTGCTTAAACCTCTGATACATCTTCAGAATGAAGTCCGCATTTATCTCATCGAATCCCTGTATGATGCATTGAGATCCGGTGTCCGGTTCCGCATTTCCGTTAATATCACAATATATGTATCCAACATCATTCTGCCGTGCAAGTGCGGCGCCCTCAGAGCAGTCTGTAAGGATATATGCCTGCTCCCTGTCCATCGTAGCAAGTGCCTGCATGGCTTTTTCCTCATCGGAAGGGATAAGGAACGGGATAAGGTCTGTACCTGCCGTCTTAACGTCCGCGAGCACACGGTCCAGATACGGATATGAATAGTCCCTGAATATCAAGATCAGATATCTCATCACCCAGTCTTCTCCACAATAAACCCAACGACCGGTCATCCTGTTCGGATATGCTCAATTATACAACAGCATGGTAGTTCTGTCACATACTTTATGATATACTTAGTAAGTCCGGACATAAGTAATGTACCGGCACAAAATAAGATCATAAAGGGGTTTATTATGGAAATTGAAAAGCTGCTCTCTCACGTCGATCACACTTTGTTAAAACCTGTTTCCACCTGGGAACAGATCTGCGAACTCTGCGATGATGCGATAAGGTTTAATACCGCATCCGTCTGCGTGCCGCCGTGCTACGTAAAGAGGATACACGATACTTACAAAGACCGGCTTAAGATATGCACCGTGATCGGATTCCCTTTGGGTTACTGCACCACAGAGGTCAAGGTGTGCGAGACAAAACAGGCTGTTCTTGAAGGCGCCGATGAGATCGATATGGTCATCAATATTTGCGAAGTCAAAAACGGAAATTTCGATCTTGTCAAAGAAGAGATCGAGGCTGTAAGGGAAGCCTGCAAGGGCCATATACTTAAGGTCATAATCGAGACCTGCTATCTTACGGAAGATGAGAAGATAAAGCTTTGTAAGATCGTTACGGAAGCCGGCGCGGATCATATCAAGACCTCCACGGGATTCGGGACCGGCGGAGCAACACATGAGGATGTGAAGCTCTTTAAGGAGAACATCGGAGAAGGTGTTAAGATCAAGGCCGCAGGCGGCATAACAACGCTTGAGGACATGGAGCAGTATCTTTCGGAAGGCTGTGACAGGATAGGAACTTCAAGAGCCGTCGGGATCCTGAAAAACAAAGCCTGAAAAGGAAAATTTTTTCCAAAAAACATTAGAAATCTTACCGCTGTTCGTGTTAGAATGTTAAAAGAGAGTGTAATCCCAGTTGTTAACCGTTTTGTTTCTGTTTTAGGAGTGTGAAGCGTATGTTCAATGTTAATGATATGGTTGTTTACGGTAACCAGGGAGTATGCGAAATAGTTAATATCGGCACCTTATCTATGTCAATGGTAGACAAGAAGAAACTGTATTACACCCTCAGACCTTTATATCATCAGGATGCGGCTGTATATGTTCCGGTAGACAATGTTACCGCCGTAATGCGACCGGTAATAACAAAAAATGACGCCGAGAAGCTGATAAAGAGGATACCGGACATCGAGAACGCATGGATAGTCAACGAGCAGGAGCGTGAAGAACAGTACAAATCAGCCCTTCGTACCTGCGACTGTGAGGAACTCGTCAAGATAATAAAGACTCTGTTCAAGCGCAGGAAGACCCGCATAGACAGCGGCAAGAAGGCAACAGTCGTTGACGAACGTTATTTCAAACAGGCAGAGAATCAATTGTACGAAGAACTGGCATATGCTCTTGATATGGACCGCAAGGAAGTCGGGGATTACATAGCAAAGAGCATCAAAAAAACCATCGCCTGATCCATCGCTTAGACAGCCTACAAAAATAAGCAGCCGTACGTAAATGTATGGCTGCTTATTTTTTACTCATTTTATGATGTTCTGTTTTACAGAAGCAGATCGTCAAAAAAATCCGCCTTTTTCTTTCCGCATTCTTCGATAAGGTAGGCCTTCATCTGTGCGTGACGGTCCCCCATCATGTTAAGTACCGCTTCAAGATTGCCATCATTTATCGCACCTATATCAAGCATCATCCTGTAATAATCCCTGTCATCACCGTGTCTCTTAAGCAGCATCCGGATGGCCGCCTCGGACTCGCATCCGCTCGTATGGTCTCTTAAGTAATCCCTAAGAGGTTCCTTATCTTCTTCCTTAAGCGCTATATCGTTGACCAGGCGGAGCATGCACAGAGAGGATTTTTTCTCACGGTTATATTCAAGGTATTCCTCATAATCAAAATGAAGATCCTCCTCTCCGCAGAGCACATACAGATGGTACCCGTCATCGTCCTTAAGGCTCAGTATGTGCGACAGCTTCGTATCCCATTTACCCAGCCATTCGTCCTCTCCGCAGTGCAGGGTATCCAGAAGATATTCCGCATCCATTATCACGGGTGCCGCTGCCATGAGACGCGATACCATGATGCGGTCGGGCTTTTCTGTCCCCTCATCATTTACATCCATTTCACGGAGATTGAGATCGTTTTTAAATACGCCCTTACCGAGTTCGATCCTCCCCCTTTGCATTTCAACCCGCGTCAGATTATCACAGAAGGCAAAGGCCCATTCACCGACAGACCTTACGGTACCCGGTATCCTTACGCGTCGCAGTCCCTTACAGCCAAGGAAAGCTTTTTTTGCGATATGCCGCACGGGCCGGCCTTCTATCTCCTCCGGGATGTCGATACCGTTCAGCTTCTTATCGGCATCTGATATTACGATGTATGTATCTCCCTGTGCTTCCTTTATCTCATAATATATTTTCAGTTCATCATCATATAACCGCATCAGGTCACCTTCCGTTAAGCGCTCCGTGCATGAGAAGAAATGAGCAGAGCTCCGCCCTCATCCTTAAGCCACTTCCTGCACTGTTTATAATCGGGGATCACTTCCCCCACAAGTTTCCAGAACCGCGGCGAATGGTTCATTTCCCTGCGATGGCAGAGTTCATGCACTACAACATAATCCTGAATGTGTTCGGGTGTCTTCATGAGCATGCAGTTAAAATTCAGATTTCCTTTTGAACTGCAGCTTCCCCAGAGCGTCTTCTGGTTCCTTACCGTTATGTGACCGTATGTGACCCCTATAATCTGCGCATAATGCTTAACCTTTAAAGGAAGCACCCTCAGAGCCTCTTCCGAAAGATCCCTTAATTCCCACCGGCTTACGGGCTCTGTCTGCTGCGCCTTTTCCATCCTCTTTACGGCCCTTGCCATATGTTTTTCTATCCATGCGCTCTTCTCGTCAACGAAACGCTGTATCTCATACTTCGGAGCCCTCATCGGCGCACGGACAATGAGATCTGCACAGGGATCTATCTCTATGGATATCGTTTTTCTTCTGCTGCGTATAAGGGTATACTCAAACATCAAGCAGCTCCTTTATCTCTTCCTGCAAATTTATGTTACGCTCGTCAAGCATCATCTCATCCTTATACTTCATATAGGCATCACATCCGTATCTTGCTATGAATCTGGAAGTGTACGAATTAACGGTCATTTCCGTTACGAGAATGAGCATCTCATTTCCGCCGCTGTAAGCCCTGTCCGCAAAGGCAAACAGGTTTTCAAGTTCCTTACGTATACTGTCACTGCGCTCACGTACCGCGGCTATTTCCTTATTATAACGGTCCCTAATGACCTCAAACGGCTCATCCGATTTAAGTGCCTCCTTGTATGCATCCTCCAAAAATCTGATGCACGATCTTTTGATCCTTTCATTTTCCTTCGAAAGTGCGGATGCTTTTCTCAAAGCTTTAAGATCGCCGCGCAGCTTCTGTGCTATATCAAGCATCGCCGTGAGCACATCATTGTCGGGATCGTCTTCATTTCCGTTAAGTTCGGATGCCGGCTGTGATTTTACCTTAAGCTGTTTTAACAGCGGATTAAGTTCCATAAGGTAATCGGCATTGTTCAGGCTGCCCCTTACATCAGCGATAACACGGTCCATCAACATGGATAACAGCGAAAGCCTCTCATCAAATCCGGCATTGGCCGCCCTGTCATAAACCTCATCGGATACGCTGCCGATCAAGATCTCTTCGACATGATAATCCCTCTTATACTTATTATAAAGTTCATAGTAGGCAGCAAATTCCCGGACCACTGTTTCATTGCGGATGTACTGGTCTATCAGGGTATCATCCACCTGCAGAGAGGCTCCCTCGTAAAGCTTAAGTATCTCCGACAGATCCTCCCAGCCTCTCGCCGTTACATAGGATCTTCCGTTGACCGTATTCTCGATAAGATAGAAGTATTCCCTCTTAAGGTCGAGGAAGCTTATTATCGACGGATGCACGCTGTTTTCAAGGGCATATTCCTTCCATACCTTATAATCCGCCTCGACATTCATTATCTTAAGCCTGTCCATTACAGCGACGTCAAATTCGCGGACCGCCTTATTGAATTCGGGCGGATTTCCCGCGGTCACTATCACCCATCCCTCAGGTACCTGATGACGTCCGAACACTTTGTACTGCAGGAACTGGAGCATCGAAGGCGCCAGCGTTTCGGAGACACAGTTTATCTCGTCAAGGAAAAGGATGCCTTCCTTAATGCCCGTCTCCCTCATCGTCTCATATATGGTCGCGATTATCTCGCTCATGGTATATTCGGTCACGTCATATTCAAGCCCTTCATATTCCTCATGCTTTATGAAGGGAAGGCCTATCGC
>ONRZ01000080.1 GCA_900320345.1 uncultured Lachnospiraceae bacterium
CGCGTCGGGAACATGGATATACGCGGCTGCATCGCCTGCAACAGCTGCAGCAGAACCGGTAAGTGTGTCTTTGATGACGTGGTTAACGAGCTTGCCCCCAAGTTTGAGGAAGCGGATGGTCTTATTGTTGCATCACCGGTATACTATGCATCGGCCAATGCGACTCTTATTGCCTGTCTTGACAGGCTCTTTTACAGCACAGGCTTTGACAAGACAATGAAAGTCGGAGCCGGCATAGTTATTGCAAGACGCGGAGGATGCTCTGCAACCTTTGATGAGCTTAACAAGTATTTCACGATAAGCGGTATGCCTGTTGCATCAAGTCAGTATTGGAACAGCGTACACGGACGTGAAAAGGGTGAGGCGGAGAAGGATCTTGAAGGACTCCGGACGATCCGTGTGCTTGCCCGCAATATGACTTTCCTCATGAAGAGTATTGAGCTTGGCAAGCGGGAATACGGCCTTCCCGAAGAAGAGGAGCGTGTGTGGACACACTTTATCATGGACTAAAATACGTTAAATATCTGTCGATTTAAAACAGAAAAAGCCCCGGCATTCCTGCCGGGGCTCTCTGTGAACAGAGCAAACTATCCTAATCCAAAAATCTGCAGTATTGGAAGCCTGTGCATTTCGAGCCTGCTGAAAAGAAGAAGGTCAGTTGAAGACAGTAGAACCGTCACATTCGGTTACGGATATTTTTGCCGAAGGAACGCAGCAGTATGACGATATCACCATGATGTGTATCCGTTGTCTCGACGATGAATCATAATATGAACCCGGGGACGGGGTTAATGGTCCAAAACGGATCAAATAATCATAAAAGTATACCTCATGGTCCGTATAAATTCATCACATTTTGTGATAAATGAGGTAAATACAGGAGTTAATATGATCGTTTCAAGGTTGGAAAAGAAAAACTTCCGCGTCGAAGAAAAAATGATCGCAAAGGGTTATGCAAGATATCTTCTCCCTACTGTTATTTCGCTTTGCTTCAGCCAGCTTGCGCCGCTGGTTGATTCGTTATGTATATCCGAAACTCTTGGTGAAACCGCACTCTCGGCAATGAGTACAGTCAATCCGGTATATTACTTTTTTAATATTATAGCCTCATTTGGAGGTGTCGGAGGCGGAATAGGGATTGCCAAGGCAATGGGATCGGGGGATAAATACACGGGGGGCCGTGTTTTTACCAAGGCAATAATATGGATGACATCCATAACCGCGATACTCAGTATCATTGCGCTGATCTTTATCGATCCCTTATTGAAGATCCTTTGTGCTACGGAAGGAAACTTTGGATATGCCAAAGACTATCTCAGGATCCTTCTTATGGGGATGGTATTTTACGTTTATGTATTTGCAATGACATGTATCCTCACCGATGATAATGATGCAAATCTGGCCATGGCGGGCGGCATAGTAACCGGTGCCGTAAATATGATCATAGATGTTGTGGGAATGTTTGTCCTGCATCAGGGGATCTGGGTCGCGGCATTTGGAACAGTTATGGGAATGGTCGCTGCCAGCCTTGTTTTCCTGTTTCATGCCCGAAAAAAAGACCGGATCTGCAGATTTACAAGAAAACGTGAGGGCCTTGATGATATAAGTCTTATTTCCATCATATCACCCGGTACGCCTGAAGCGGCCCAGAATCTGTTATTCGTGATCCAGATCCTTCAGTCGAATTATATCCTCAGCAGCTCCATTGGTGTAAGCGGTCTCGGAAATTCTGCGGTTATAGAAAATCTTGGTCTTGTTGCCTATATCATAATAGCAGGTGTAAGCGAATCGGTGCTTCCGCTGTTTGCTTCTTATTACGGTGAAGGAAATAAAGATGTTAACCGGATAGTAAAAAGGACAGTGCTGATCCTGGGAGAAGTACTCATTACTGTTTTTTCGGTTTCGCTGATGATCTATCCGCAGTGGATGATGAACTTATTCTCGATCGATGAGCCGCTGATGATGGAAACTCTGCCAAGAGCGATCCGGATAACAGCCGTGGCTCAGATCGTAGCATTGGTAAATGCTGTTTTTGTCAGTTATCTTCAGTCTACAGATGAAGAAAAGAAGGCCACGGTCTCATTCTTTATACAGGGGATCGTGCAGATAACCGTTATGGTTGCACTCTCGGTCAGATATCCGCTTGATGCACCATGGATAGCAACTTTGGTCGCCTATGTATCGGTTCTTTTGTACTTTGTTTTTTACTGCAGACAATTAGCTGATCTTAAGTACAGAGGAAAATGTAATATCGTGTTTATGGAATGCGGAGATTCAAGTGATACGAATCTGAAAAAATGGCAGGAAGAAGCCGGAGAGCATCTGACAGAGGATGAAAAGAAAACTCTGCGGGAGCAGATATTTGCGCCGTTTATAGCGGCAAAAGGTGAAAATTCATATATGTGTTCATTTTTGATGCTGGAAAAGGATGACGGCCACAGATCGGTGATCCTGCGATATGATTCCCGTAAGGATATCATGGGCAATGATGAGGGAAACGGAGAGGATGAAGAATTGGTATTTGAAAAATGTATAAACAGCGAGTTTAACTATGTAAGAAGGTTAATGATCAATTACCGGTAGAGGCTGATGATCATTATGCTTAAATCGGTAAAATGTGATATACTGTAGAAAAACTATAGGGAGGGTTGTTTATGAAATTTTACAGATTGGAAGATCAGACAGTAATAAGTGATAAGGCACTTTCGGTCGGAACGGAACTTATACCCAATACTACCGATGCCGCCGGGGAAAAGCATGTGCCCGTGATATCGGTTGACGGCGATACAGTGACCGTAAAGGTTGGGTCCGTTGAACACCCCAGCCTTGATACGCATTACATTGAATGGATCGTGCTCGTAACGACCGGCGGATTCCAGATACATTATCTGAAGCCGGGGATGAAGCCGGAGGCAGTATTTAAGGTTAATGAAGAGCCGGTAGCAGCTTATGAATATTGCAATCTTCACGGATTATGGAAGGCAGATGTATAAACCTAGACTTTTTTTAGGAGCAGCTCGACTACGAAGCCGTTATCGTTATAGTAGTCCATGCCGCCGCCCTGTTTTTCCATATACCATTTGACGTTATAGAGGCCGAGGCCGTATCCTGCGGCCTCTTTTGCGTTTGATCCGCGGTAGTATTTTTCCGTAAGGAGAGGCAGTTCCTCTTCGGCGGCACCCGGGCCAAAATCGCGTATGGTGATCTTGATAAAACGCCCGTTTGAACCGTCATCCATAAGTATGTCGTTTGTTTCCGAAAAGCTTACATGGATATCGGTCCCTGCATACTTGTAGGAATTGCCCACTATGTTATCGATGACCTGTTCCATACGCAGAGTGTCCATGTATAAAAGGCAGGACGGGATGTGGTCCTTAAGGACTATTCTTCCGTAATCCTTAAGTCTTGAAAAATAATCTTCAATGATGCGTGAATCCGCCTCGATCGTATTGACATCGGGTTCTTCGAGGTCGTTTAACGTTGTCTGCATCACGTTGCTCATAAGAGAGCTTATCATGTCTGCTTTGGATGAAATGATCCCGATCTTTTCAAGAATATCATCGTTGTTATTAGTGCCCGGGTTAACGGACATATTGTCATCCTGTGTTTTAGCAGCTGCCATTCTTCCGAATTTCAGTTCCAGGACCTCACAGGTAGCCTTGATGACCGCTGCGGGAGTCTTTATGTCGTGGCTTAATTTTGTGACGATCTCCTTTCTGGCCATTTCGGAATCTATCTCACGTTGTTTTGATTCCCTGAGAGTAAGCCTCATGATATCGAAGGATTCCGTAAAGTTGCCGAAGAGACCGTGCCCGTGTCTGGGAAGAGGGACTTCCAGGTTGCCTTTTGCGATCTCTTCGGAGAAGGCGGTAAGTTCATCCACAGGTCTGATAAGATTAAGATAAACGATGAAAATGAGGATGTAGCCGCATATGAGGATACCGATCCACAGACTGTAGGATGTGAGCATAAAAAATCTTTTGGCCCGCTCATGTATGTCCTGTGAATCCGCCCAGGCGACCTTGCCGATATAATCACCGCCCGGGGCAAGATCAAGGACAAGCGCACCTTTTTTATAAAGTTCCGCAAGTTCCGGGTCCTGTATCTCCTTTGAAAGGATGATCCTGCAGTCGTATTTTCTTTCTATTTCTTCTTCGGTAAGTCCCGCATCGTAGTCATCGCATACTTTATACAAAAGGTCATTGTAGTAGGAGATATCCCTGTCGGTGTCATCAAACTGCCTGCCGCGGAGCATAAAGGTCCCTATCACGGCAAGCATCAATATGGTGTATATGATAAAAATCCGTCTTATCTGTTTCATAGCATCATAAGTTACTTAAGCTCAAGATAGTAACCCGTCCCCCATACCGTTTTTATAAGTCTGGGTTCGTTCGGCTCCTCCTCGAGCTTCTCGCGGAGTTTTCTTATATGCACGTTCAGGGTGGAGTCACTGAAAAAAGCATCACCCCACACTTCATCGAACAATACTTCTTTTTTTACTATTGAATTCTTATGGCGGTAGAGACAGTCAAGAAGTGCATATTCCTTGGCTTTTAAGGCAATGGGACTGCCGTTTAGTATGACCGACATGGTGGCGGGATCCATCCTGAAACGATCGCTGCTGCCTGCTGCTTCCGTATCGCCTGCCGACGAAGGAGAAGCAGAGCCTGCCTGTTTTATCTGTTCATACCGCTTGAGGTTTACCTTGACCTTGGCAAGCAGTACGGACAGGCTGTACGGTTTTTTTACATAATCATCCCCGCCGATGCTCAGGGCCACAAGCACATCATCATCGCTCTGTCTTGCGCTGATAAAAAGGATGGGGAGCTGCATGTCGGTACGGAGCTTCTTGCATAAGTCAAAACCCGACCCGTCCCCTAAGTTTATATCAAGGAGGATCAGGTCGGCAGTATTGTTTTCAAGGAATTTATAACAGTCGGCGCTGCTGCATACGTATTCCGTGCTCACATCAAACATACGGAAGTACTCCGCCGTCATTTTTGCAAGCTCTTCTTCATCATCGACTATAAGACAGTTGTAATGCATCTGAAACCTCCGTTTCTTAATATTATATCACAAGGTTTCACTCTTCGGTTATCATCTTGACGGGTTCTAAGGACTTTATCCTTCTTCCGATAAGTGCGCTTGTTATGATCGCAACACCGCAGATAAGGATGAAGGCAAGCAGGTAGGATCCGGGTCTTATAACGGTACCGGCTTTTCTGAAACCGAATATTGAAAATATCGCTGTCATGGCCTTCGAAGTGGCAAACGGAGAAAACAGAAGGCCGGTCCCTACGCCGATTAGTATTGCGGGAAGGTTGGAGAGCACTGTCTGTAATATAAGCTGTCCCGAGGTAAAGCCAAGAGCCTTGCTCACTCCCATGTCACGCCACTGCCTGGTGATATGTGTCCGGATGATCAGCGATTCGACGAAGGCGACGATCAGTATCGTAAGAGCGGCTATAAGCATTGCCACGGCCTTGATCCCCGATGTTACCATGCCGATGGTACTCTTGATGCTCTCATTCACATTCGTGATCTCGACATCAGGGTAAACATCTTTGAATTCTTTTTCAAAATCGGAAAAATCCTTTCCTTTTTTCAGATCGATATTTATGTTACAGTTAAGATCGCTTATCGGAGCCATCTTCTGCATGCCGTCCATTGTCATAAAAGCCATCATTCCCATGTTGTTCATCGTCTGGCACAATCCACAGACGATATAGGATTCCTCGGCATGAGAGTTCTTTATGGTCACGGTATCCCCGACAGACACATTCAGCCTCGAGGCGGCATTTGTCGCAAACATCACTTCGTTGGGATGAGCGGGCCATCTGCCCTC
This sequence comes from uncultured Lachnospiraceae bacterium, assembly GCA_900320345.1. Classification (GTDB taxonomy): domain Bacteria; phylum Bacillota; class Clostridia; order Lachnospirales; family Lachnospiraceae; genus UBA2868. The sequence continues at coordinate 5,846 of ONRZ01000080.1, forward strand.
TATTATCCCTCCGCCCTGTATATTGGAGGTATCGGAAAAGCCTCTTGTATTTATGCTCTGCATGTTCTTGCCGTTATAGAAATTAAAGCCAAGCCATATATCCCTGTAGACATTTGAAACGGTACTCATTGCGGCTATATTGTCTGCCATGAGTGAGTCCCCGGTAACAAGTGCATCAGACATGATAAAGCCGCCCAGATTGATTATGCCTTCTTCGTTCCTGCCGTAGGAATCGACCATTCCGAAGCCCACCATTGTTGATATGGTAAGGATGCACATGATAAAGATTATCCCCAGCTGACTCCTGAATTTTCCGAAGGTCTCCTTAAGCGAGAGGGTTACCGCGACCGGAAGGGAAGTTTTGTCGAAGGCAAAATAATTCTTTTTGAAATTATGAGTATTGATACCGCCCCTTAATGCATCAAGAACGCTTACCTTGTTATATTCGCGGCCGAGTACGAGCGTCAGCAGAGTGATCGCTAAACAGGTCCCGACGATCACGGAGACGGAAACGACCGGGTTTATCGGCTGGTTATAGGTAAGGCCGAGGGTTATGAGTATTATCACCTTAAGCTTGTCAAGAAGGGCGGCACCTTCCAAGACCCCTGCCGCGGAGCCTGCGGCCGCAACGATGAGGAGCTGGAACAACAGGATGATCACAAGCTCCCGCACCGTATATCCCGAGGCTTCCATTATCGCCGTATTCCTCATATTTGTCATTATGAAATTCTTGACGCTGAAGTTTATTATAACGACAGCGATCACAAATATGATGAGTGCGAATACAAGTACAAGTGCAATGAAGATAAACGGAAGGATCATTGATGCAGTCTTCATAAGATCTGAAGGCAGCAGGTTCATGCCTGCCGATTCATAACCGGAGTGCGTGGCCCTGTAATCCGTATACCAGTCCATGTATTCATTATAGATCTCATCGGTAAGAGTATATGTATCGATATGTTTTTTTCTTGCCGTGTTTGTGAGCATGGTCTTTATATGCTTTTCTTCGGCAAGTGAATTGGGATTTTCAAAAAGTATCTCATTATAGTATCTTTCGGATACGAAGATCAGATAAGTCCCCATATTCATCGAAGAACAATAGAGGTTATCTTCGTTAAAACCCGCAACTTCAAGATCATAGATATTATCACCTATCTTAAGCTGAAGGATATCACCGATCTTATAGGAGGTGCTTAAGGAAACGGGAAAGATCGTCTTATTTCCGACAAGACCCTTCGTTTTACAGCTTATCTTCTGGATCTTCCTTTCATCCTCATAACAGCAGATGTTGAAAGGATATTCGGTCCATGTTTTTTCGCCTTTTTTCCTGTACTTGGAACTTGCGTTCAAATACCGGTTTGCTTCATAACCGTCAAGCCAGACATTACCCTGTATTATCTCACGGACTTTTTCTTCCGAGATCTTGTCTCCGGAAAAAAGGATCAGGATATCGGCGCCGTTTAAATCATCCTTGGCTGTATCTATGACGTTTCCGGTTCCCGCAAGGAATGACAGGCTTATGAAGATAAGAAGGGATGCGATGGCAGTAAGAAAGAAGAAGGTTATCATATCACCCTTCTGCTTTCTCATGTTATTTTTGGCGATAAAGAAATATCTGTACATCCTACCACCCCATATCCTGAAGGAAATT
>ONRZ01000042.1 GCA_900320345.1 uncultured Lachnospiraceae bacterium
TTTTCATACATACTTTCCGTATCTGATCTAATAATACAATGTTGACAGCATCTTCGCTAATGAATAAAATGAATATCATGATATTCCATTTTGGCATATCACAAAACAGAGGTATTGTTATGGAAATAAAGAACCTTCGCTACTTTCTTGCAGTTGCAAGAGAAGAAAACATGTCGCACGCTGCGGAAATCCTGCATGTTACACAACCGACCTTATCAAAAGTCTTAAAATCACTTGAAGATGAACTAGGTAAAAAACTGTTTACCCGTCACAGCTTCTCCATCAAGCTTACCGATGAAGGTATGCTTCTGCGTGACCGTGCAGAAGATCTTGTAGCAATGGCAGATAAGATTGAGCAGGAATTCATCTCTCTTGATGACATCACAGGAGGAGATATCTATTTCGGTCTGGCAGAATCCTATCAGATCAGTCTGCTTGCACGTGAGATAAAAAAACTAAAGGACACGTATCCAAACTTTACATACCACATCACCAGCGGTGACACTGAACAGGTTACGGAAAAACTCGACAAAGGGCTTCTGGATTTTGGAGTAATATGTGAGACGCCAAACACAGACAAATACGAATATCTCGCTTTCCCGGATTCCGACCGTTGGGGAGCCGTTATGCTTAAAAGCCACCCATTAGCAAAGAAAAAGAGCATCAAAGCAACCGACCTCATCGGGCAGCCTCTTTACTGCTCTGAGCAAAGCTGGAATATTGAAATACCGGAATGGGCAGGAAAATACTATCCCGAACTTCATCTTGAAGGTTCTTTCCGACTTTCTTATAACGCCTCCATGTTCGCAAAAGAAGGGCTCGGTATTCTCCTTACCTTCGAACACCTTATTAACTGTTCCGAAGAAAGCGACCTGGTATTCAGACCTCTATCTCCAAAACAAGAAACAAAACTATATCTGATCTGGAACAAGTACCAGACCTTTACGCCTATAGCGGAAAAATTTCTGAAACAAGTGAAGGAATCATTTTATCTCGGAAAGTAATCCGCCCATCACTTTTGGCAGTGGTGGGCTCGCAGGGGCGTTCCCCGCAATGCGCACCATTTTTGAAACATGAAAATTCAGCATTTCAGCTTCATACGGGATATACCAATAATAGCAGTTTACAAGACTGCTATTATTTTAACTCTCCCATCGTGTTATAATACAGTTGTTGATATTGAGTAAGCGGAACTTGAAGCATGGGAAAGGAAATACAATGAAACAGTTTCAGAACATATATTACAGGATGTTATTATTCAGTTTTATGCTCTTAGCATGTGCTATCATGATCTGGTTCCTTCCTGCTGTTGCATACGCTGATACGGAAACAGAAGTAGTTCGTGTGGGCTATTATGAAAATGAAGTCTTTCAAGAGGGAGCCAGGGACGGTGAGGTCAAGAACGGCTATGCCTACGAATACTACCGTAAGCTTTCAGAATACACCGGCTGGGAATATGAGTACGTATACGGCGAATTCAGCGACCTCTACCAAATGCTTCTGGATGGCAAAATTGATTTACTTGCCGGACTTGCCTGGAAAGAAGACCGTGCTTCGGTAATAGGCTACCCGAACGCTGTAATGGGCAATGAATCTTATTATCTTGTCAAGTATGATGAAGATACGAATATCACAGCCGATCCTACCACTCTGAACGGATGCAGGATCGGTGTACTGGACAGTGCAATGGTTGATGTCCTGAACAGATATCTTGATGACCACCAAGTGAATGCCACGGTTGTTACTTACCCTGACTATACTCATCTATTTGAAGCCTTCGATTCTCATGACATAAATGTTCTTGCAGCGGAAAGTGATGGAGCTCACGGCAGAGAACATTCAGAAGTACTTAATGTTTTCGGGACATCAGATTATTATCTGTGTGTGAACATCAACCGGCCTGATCTATTGGCAGAGTTGAATTCCGCTCAGACGTTGCTGGCTGCTGACGAACCTAATTATCTGAGTTCCCTTAACACCAAATATTATTCGGTAAGTGTTACGGCACGGGCATTTTCTCAAGCCGAGCGTGAGTGGATGGATACCCACCCCACCCTCAGGGTCGGTTATCTTGAAAATTACCTTCCGTACAGCGACACGGACGCAGAAGGAAATGTTACCGGTGTTGTTAAGGATCTGATCCCCGATATCATAAAAGCGCTTGGCATCCCTGAGATTGCCGTTACATTCAGTGGGTACAAAAGCTATGATGATATGATCACCGACATGGCATCTGGAATCATCGATGTAGCTTTTCCTGTGGGTGGCGGATTGTATTATTCAGAGGAGAACGGCATCTATCAATCAAGCCCGGTTGTTTCATCGCCCACCGCACTGATATATCAAGGCGAATTCAGTGAAGCGACGACATCCAGTTTTGCGGTCAACGAGAATAACCGTATGCAATATTACTATGTTCGGACTAACTATCCTGACGCAGAGATTGTCTTCTTCCCATCAATCGAAGAAAGCCTTGCTGCTGTGCTTTCCGAGAAGGCCGAATGCACGACTCTGAACGGACTTAGAGCAAACGAAATTCTGAAAAACAGGAAATATGAGGATCTATCAATCCGTCAATCAAGTCATAACGATGATCGCTGCTTCGGCGTAAAGATCGGTAACGAAGGGCTTCTGAAACTCTTAAACCGCGGGATCAATGTGCTTGGCACCGACTATGCACAGAACATATCTTACCGCTATACCGGCGGACTGTATTCATACGGCTTTATAGATGTGGTTCATGATAATATTATTGCTGTCGGATCAATATTTCTTGCAATAGTCGCCTTGATCGTGTTTCTCCTTATACGTGATGTGCTCCGTACAAAAAAAGAGGTTGATGAAAAGGAAACAGCACGTCAGGAGCTTGAAGCTAAAAACAATGAACTGGCACAGAGCCAGAAAGCCTTGTCAGATGCTCTTATTGCTGCTGAGCATGCCAACCATGCAAAAACTGCATTTCTTAACAACATGTCCCATGATATTCGCACGCCAATGAATGCCATCGTGGGCTTCACGGCACTTGCGGCTTCCCATCTAGATAATAAAGAGCAGGTGCAGGATTATCTCGGTAAAATATCCGTATCCAGCCAGCATCTTTTATCTCTTATCAATGATGTACTGGATATGAGTCGTATTGAAAGCGGAAAAGTCACCATCGAAGAAACGGATGTACATTTGCCGGACATGATTCATGATTTAAGGACGATCATCCAGTCGAATGTCGCATCAAAGCAGTTGGATCTATTCATAGACTCGCTGGATGTTACACATGAAGATATCATTACAGATAAACTCCGGCTGAATCAGGTATTATTGAATATTCTGTCCAATGCTATTAAGTTCACACCATCCGGTGGCACGATCAGCTTTCGGGTCATAGAGAAACCGTCACCCGTTGAGAATATTGCGAATTTCGAATTCCGTATCAAGGATAATGGAATTGGAATGAGCGAAGATTTCCAGAAGACAATATTTGAGGCCTTTACCCGCGAAAAGACCAGCACCGTCAGTGGCATACAGGGGACAGGTTTGGGTATGGCAATTGCGAAGAACATCGTCGATATGATGGGCGGCGTGATCACAGTAAAATCTGCCGAAGGCAAGGGCAGCGAATTTTTAGTTGAACTACCGTGCAAAATCAGCAATGCATCTACACAGTATGAACCACTTCCACAACTGCAGGGGTTACGTGCACTCGTAGCAGATGATGATACTGATACTTGTCTTTCTATTTGCTCCATGCTTCGCGAGATCGGAATGAGGCCTGATTGGACAAACTACGGGAAAGAAGCAGTGATACGTGCAAAGGATGCACTGGATCATGCCGATGAATTTCAGGTTTATATTATTGACTGGCAAATGCCGGATCTGAATGGAATAGAAACTGTACGGAGAATCCGCAAAGCAATTGGAGATAGTGTTCCCATTATCATCCTAACCGCATATGATTGGGGCGATATTGAAAAAGAGGCTAAAGAGGCAGGTGTAACAGCTTTTTGTTCGAAGCCGTTGTTCATGTCAGAACTGAGAGGAGTGTTGGCACAGCCATTCAGGGCATATAATGATGATAAGTCTGATCAAGAGAACGAACCTGAGTCGATGCCTGATTTTTCCGGGAGACGCGTTTTGTTGGCGGAAGATAACGAGTTGAATCAAATCCTTGCAGAAAATATTTTGACCAGCGTTGGACTTGATGTTGACATTGCAAGTGACGGGACAGAGGCTGTGGAAAAAGTAAAATCTGCAAACCCAGGTTATTACGATGTTATCCTGATGGATGTTCAGATGCCCCATATGGATGGATACGAAGCAACAAGACAGATTCGTGCGCTGGAAGATAAAGCCGATATGCCTATCATAGCTGTTACTGCAAACGCTTTTGATGAGGATCGACAGGTTGCATTAGATGCCGGCATGAATGGTCACTTGGCAAAACCATATAATATTCCAGAGATCATAAAGACACTGAAAGAATTGTTGAATTGATTTCGAATATCTTACGAATACGGATATGGTTCTGTGGGGTCCGGGGGAACGTCCCCGTTGACTCTGAGTGCTGTGGGTGTGACGGCAAGCCCGCCCCTTGCGGTTTCCTTAAGCGAATTCGGCAATGCATCCCCGACCTCTCTCATGGCATCCAGGCACTCGTCTGCGGGTATTTTGGAACCGATCCCTGCAAGCACCATATCTGCACAGGAAAATGCCAGCATGACTCCCGTGGCATTTCTTTTTATGCATGGAATCTCTACCAATCCTCCGACGGGATCGCAGACAAGTCCGAGCTGGCTCGCTATGACAAGAGCACATGCATCGGCGCACTGTCGGGGCGTTCCTCCCATAAGCTCAACCAAAGCAGCTGCCGCCATTGCCGAAGCGCTTCCGCACTCCGCCTGGCATCCGCCCTCTGCTCCGGCTATGCTGGCCCTTGATGCAATGACCATTCCGAAAGCACCTGCCGTAAACAAAGACATGACGGCATCCTTTTCGGGTACTCCCCTGTCCTCGCACATGGAAATAAGGCATCCGGGAATTATGCCGCAGGATCCGGCTGTGGGAGCCGCAACTATCCTGCCCATGGCAGCATTGCATCCTGATACCGACAGCGCCCTTGACATGGCACCGGCAAGAAACGGGCCGCAGAGTGACTTCCCCTTGTCCGAATACTCCCTCATAAGGAAACCTTCCCCGCCTGTCAGCCCCGACATCGACCTTAAGTCCTTTTTTCCACCGCTTATGACGGATTGTTTCATGACCTCAAAATCAATCTCCATCTTTTCCAGGAGTTCAAGCTCACTCTTATCCATTACGGCAGCCTGATCCCTCAGCACAACCGTGCTTATCTTTTCATTGCTGCCAATCGCCGCATCTACCAGTTCCTGTATAGATTCATACTTCATTACAGCCTCCGTATCAGTATAGCGTTTGTTACGTGATTTATCTTTCTTATATCCTCGATAAGGGTTTCCGGCGGAAGATTATCGGTTTCTATCGTCATGATCGCCTCGCCGCCCTTTTCCTGTCTTGACAGGCTGAAGTTCGAAATATTCAGGTCCTCATACTCCCAGTGCATCATATTGGTCACGTTTGCGATGACGCCCGGTTTATCCGTGTGCATGACAAGGATAGTATTGCTGCTTCCGTTAAAGTCAACCTTCATGCCGTTGACTCTGCTAACGATTATATTTCCTCCGCCTATGCTGGATGCAAGGACCTCACCTTTCTTTCCGTCAGCGGTCACAAAGTCTATCCTTGCCGTATTGGGATGAGCATCCCTTATATCCTCGTTGGTGAAGGAAAAGTCAAGGCCGCGGTCTTTTGCTATATTTAAGGCATCCTTTACTTCGGGCGAATAGCTGTGAAAACCCATTATACCGGCCAGAAGGGCTTTGTCGGTGCCATGTCCCTTACCTGTCTTTGCAAAAGAACCTGAAAGAGTTATCTCAGCCTTTACGGGATCATGTCCGTCACAGAGCTTATTAACGACACGTCCTATCCTTACCGCACCGGCAGTATGTGAACTGGAAGGGCCGATCATTACGGGGCCGATGATATCAAACACAGTCATATCTGTTCCTCCTCATATAATAAGTAATGCCCCCTTCTCCTAAATATCAACCTTGGTTGTACCTCCAAGGAAAGTCGGCAGGCTTTTCCCTTTTTTCTTCCACTGGCTGTACTCAGCCGTCGCAGTGAACAGCACATCTCCCGAAGAATTCAACGCGGTTTCAAAGGAATCCTGGATGACATTGATTATATATCCCACTGCCACCATTTCCATTGCTGCATCCTGCGGTATTCCGAAAAGCGAACACGCCATGGGGATAAGCAGCAGTGATCCACCGGCTACTCCCGAGGTTCCGCATGCAGCCAGCGTAGCAAGGAATGAAAGTATAACCGCCGATGCAAGATCGACATTAATCCCCATTGTATTCGCAGCAGTCATTGTCATTATGGTAATAACTACAGCCGCCCCGTCCATGTTGATAGTAGAACCCAAGGGAATCGATACCGAATACACGTCTTTATCAAGCCCAAGCTTTTTGCATAAAGCGATATTTACCGGGATGTTCGCCGCCGAAGAGCGCATGAAGAATGCCATGAAACCGCTTTCCCTTAAGCAGCGGAAAACAAGGGGATAGGGATTAGCCCTGATCATCAGGAATACAAGGATCGGGTTTATCACGAGCGAGACGAAAAGCATGGTTCCAACGAGCAGTAAAAGAAGCTTTCCGTAATCTATGAAAATGGACATGCCGCTCTGTGATATGGTCTCATATATCAGACCCATGATACCGAAGGGCGCGAGGTTTATTATCCACGAAACGAGTTTTGAGAAGGCCTGGGACAGATCGTTTATAACTGTTTTCGTTGCCTCGCCTGCCACATTCTTAAAAATGATCCCGAGAAGGACCGCCCAGAAAAGGATACTTACATAATTGGCTTGAGAAAGCGCTTCAATCGGATTGCTCACCGTACCAAGCAGCAGATTCTTAAGAACCTCTCCGACTCCGGACGGCGCCGAACCCACATCGGCATTGCCTGTCAGCTTCACCGTAAGAGGAAACATGAAGCTTGCTGCCACAGCGGTTATACCGGCAATAAGTGTAGAAGAAAGGTACAGGATGATCACAAGCGAGAATCTCTTGTCAAAACCTGTATTGCCCTGAGTCAGCGAAGAAACAACAAGAACGAAAACAAGGATCGGAGCCACCGATTTCAATGCTCCGACAAACAGTTTTCCCAAGATCGGGATCAAAGGCTTCCCGGGTATCAGCAGACCAAGGATCACTCCTATAACAAGGCCCGCAATGATACGGAGGATCAGGCTTGTTTCATTGTATTTTTTTATTATTTTCATAAAACACCTCTCATTGATCACTACTTTCTCTTCTGTCAATTATCCAAAATAATCCGGGCCCACAAGGACTGGTTCTGCGTCAGAACCGTCCCCTGCTTCACCCTATGTGTTTTACTTAATACCTAAGAACCTGTTCGACCTTTATAAGGTTCTTATTCTTGATCCCATTGGTCGTGACCAGATGATTGACGCTCTTTCCTATCCTCACAGTTATCTTACTGAGCGTGTCACCTTTTGGGACAACATATGTGTTAATAGGTGTTGTCGGTATGAGACTAGCACCAGGGACTATTGCCTGTAGCGTTATTTCGTTGGGAACATCAGCAGACACAGCAAATGGTGCGTTTTCCTAAGGTTTTCTCTTTCCTCGTTCGAAAACGGTTAATTTTATTAATGAAATTTGCTATTTTCTAATCCATACCTTTAATATTCTGTCTTTATCTCATCTATCCCGTATGCATTCTTAAAGACCATCAGATCTGTATCTGAAGCGATCAGCATCACTTCCGTAAAATGCCCATCTGCCCTGCTTTTGAATCCGGCAACCTTTTCTCCGGTACAGATTGAAGCCTTTATCACCGGATACTGGGACTCTGGATCATATGGTATTGTAAATTGCTTTGCTTTCTTCTTAAACATTCCTTCAGCCTTTGTTTTTCCGGATTAGATGATCCTTAGTTTCCCGATGCCTTTACCATGGCCCTGTCCTTCACTGTTTCGAAGCCAAAATACCTTCATCCATATTTCCATAGTGCCCTTTTTACCTTTGACTCAGATACTGTTTCAACGAATCTACGATCAGTTTATGGTCTTCCATGTGAGGAAGACCGGAAACGCATATGGTTCCTATTACCCCTGCATTCTTAACTGTTAACGGGAATCCTCCTCCGCAACACGCATACTCATTCTCGGGCATTCTTTTGTTTTCGGGTGAACTTCCTGAAAGCTGTACGTCTATCCAAAAACGCAGAGAGCACTTCTGTGTCATATCCACAGTCTTTGCCTTCGCTCTTAACCATAATAGGTTGTTCTCATTGGTGCCATCAGGGAAAAAGCTGAATACTGTAAGACGGTTTATCCTTATCTCGATCGCTACAGGCCCGCTGCAATTTTTACTTTTCTCATATATGAAACTACCCAGTTTCAGGGCTTCAGTCTGGGAGAAAGTATCAAATATTAGATTTTTCTCTTCTTCTATACACCTTTGTTCTATTTCTCTTATTTCCTGTTTTTCCATTGAAAACCTCCTCTTTTTCTCAATAGAAGGATCTTTGCCTATAGATTCATCTCGACGGTACATATAACAATGCAGGCACCCTGACTTGCCTTGGTACATCCATGCCACAGATTCCGGTTGGTCGATATAGGGGCCCGTGGATCAGTATTTTCATTCGGAAATAAAGAAAACTGCTTCATATACTGTCATAATGTTTGTCATCCAAGTATAATACTATCCTCGTTAGCAGTTATAAAGAAACGGTAATTACGTCGACTCAAAAGTATCGATCATTTAGTCATACTCAAATATACCTTGAACAGCATCCGATACGTTCATTATGTTTTCGTAAGAAAGCATATCTACCCGGTTACATCCTCTTGCCTTTGGATCAATGGCCTTTATCTGCTCACATATAACTGTTCCTGTCTCACCATTCTTTCCATTAACGAGTATGTGTACAGGTCCGGCGGGGATATCTGAAATCATCGGACACACATGAAATATCCCGGTTGCCCTGATAAATGCGTTCTTGCTGATGATCACGAATAACTGCTTCGTAAAACCGTTAATCTTAATTATGTCCCCCTGGTAAAACTCAGTCATAGAATCTCTCTCCCTGCAGGTTCACCCCAGTCAAAATCACAAACCGTTATTTCCCCGTTGTATTCAGCCAGCCTTTCTTCAAAAGTCCTGTGAACAAACTGCTTTTTCAGAATAATTGTGTCATCCTTTACTTCTATGTCCAATACATCAGAAATCTTCAGCTGCATTTTATCAAGTATATTCTTGGGAATTCTTATTCCCTGACTGTTTCCCCAGGACCTTATTGCTACCTGTTCCATGGAATTACCCCCTTTATGTATATACATTATACAGTATAATTATTTGTGATTCAACTTCTCTTATTTGCCCGGTATGTCATCTTAAGAAGCCTTAAGACCTCTTCGCTGTTAATATGCTTACCAACAAGTAAATATAAAGACTATTATCATACCAAAACCCGTAAATCCTGTTGCTTTAAGAAGATTAGATCCGTTCATTGCCAAAAGCATAACTATTTCTGCCGGGTTTTCAAAACATTTTCAAGGAAATCGATCAATCGGTCCTGGAAATCTCTATAAAAAGGTTTTTCAACATAAACAACATGTGAACCTCCCGGTATGATCTCCAATTCAGATCCCTCGGGAAGAAACTTGATCGATTCCTTTATGAGTTCATAATCAAGATACGGATCTTTATCACCGCATATGATCAGTGTTGGAACTGTAATCTGCTTAAGATCGATCAGTTTTTCTGACGGATCTACGCATACATCCCGTCTGCCGCCGTTCGGACTCTGTTCTCCGTCATAATGCCAGCAAGCGGAACAAAAGAGTTCAATTACGACCGGATCGGTTATCTCATTATCCAAATTCCCGTTCTCATCCTTTTGAAAGTCATCAACAGCATGTTCCCATGTGTTATGATGGAAATCTTCTGTAACTTCATAAGCTCCGATACCATTTAATATCGGGGCATACAAAACCATTCTGTCTATGTGCTCGCTGTGTTTTGAAACAAATCTGCCAACCGTTACAGTTCCCCAGCTCCAACCGAGTATATCAATTTTCTCCTGACCGGTAAGTCTGATGATCTCTTCTACCGCTGCATTTATATCCTCTGCCGCATAATCGGAATCAGGTAGGAAACCGTCTTCTACCGGTCCAGACTGCCCAAAACCGGCAATATCCAACCGCCATACTGCATATCCTTCCCTTGCAAGCCTTCTTACAAGGCTATAATCCTCATAATCTATATCAAATTCATGCGAAGAGTACGTTACTCCATGTATTAAAAGAATGCTTTTATCCTGAGTTTTTCTGTTTTCATACAAACAATCAAGATGTAGTTTTATCCCATTCCTCTCAAGCGGATATTCTTTATAACTGTATGTTATTTCCTGTTTATGCTCAGGCGGATCTGATGATCCAGCTTTTTCATCGTAAATGGGATCATCTGTATTTACATTAATATTTACAGTTCCGCACGCGCTTACAAACAAAGTAAACAGCGTCAGTAAAACAACGAAAAATCTTTTTTGGTTCTTCATTTTTCTTTCTCCATCTGTCTGTGAGCGGCTCTTTAAAACCATGTTCTTACTTCTCGTATAACATATTTTCTAAAATCCTACGGTCTCTTTTTTGAGTATTTTTTGTAACTATATTATAAGTATATCACAAAAGATGAATTCAGAACTTCATTTCGCCAAGCCATTTTTTCATCTTATCGGTACGTTCCGAAACATTCTTCGGATCATACTCGCCAAGGACAAGGGTATCCATTATCCTGCCGTCCTGAATGTAGATTATGCGGCCTGCGTGAAGGGCGACATTTGCATCATGGGTTACAAGAAGGACTGTCGTTCCTTTTTTGTTTATCTGCTCGATTATTGAGATAACTTCCTGCGTAGATGAGGAATTAAGGGCGCCCGTAAGCTCATCTCCGAAGAGGATATCCGGATGGTTGATCATGGCTCTGCATATGGCAGCCCTCTGAAGCTGCCCACCCGATACCTTTCGGATATCATGGTCTCCCATCTGTGCCATTAATTCCGAAGCCTCATCAATTATATCCTTCCTCGAACGATCATTAAGCTGATAAGCCGGGTACAGTATATTGTCCATGATATTCAGGTTCTTTAGAAAGCCGGTCTTCTGGAATACAAACCCCATCCTCTTAAGCCGCAGTTCCTGCATCTGCCCGGCAGTAAGTCCCGACATGTCCGTCCCCGTTTATCCATACCGCTTATACAGTAAAGCAGGGTTGATTTACCGCAGCCCGACTGTCCCATCACGGCAGCGAATTCACCCTCCTCAATTGTAAGATCCACGTCCGTAAGTACGTTACCGTTACCGTAGTCCTTAGTTAATCTATCTGCTCTGATAATATCGTTCATGGTCCACCTCACTTATTAAAGAATTCAACAGCATCTATCCTGCTTATCTTCTTGCATGAAGCCATGGTCGCTGCGACAAGGGCTATTACCAGTCCTACCGGTATCAAAAGGCTTGGCACCGACATTTTGGCAAAGGAAATACTTGAAATTCCAAGTCCCAGCAGCGAGAACAGTCCGCTCACGATCCCTTCTCCCAAGAGTTCCGTCACAAGCGTTCCCGCAAGACATCCTGCG
>ONRZ01000211.1 GCA_900320345.1 uncultured Lachnospiraceae bacterium
GAGACTCCGGGAGTGAACGTACCCGGAAACAGCAGCAGGAATAAAAGCAGGACAACAACTCCGATAGTATCCAACCCCGGTAACGGCGGTAACGGCAATGGCAAAGGATCGTCAGGCGGCAGTACCACTCCCGGAGTGACAAATGAAATGAGCAGGGCTCTTGATGCCATAAATGCAAGAAGAGCAAGCGCAGGTGCAAAGAAGCTTACTTTCAGTGCCGATCTTAACCGTGCCGCAGCTGCAAGGGTTAAGGAGATAACGGTTAAATTCTCACATGTAAGGCCGAACGGCAAGACTAATGTTTCCATATTAAGAGAGTTCGGTATCGATTATAACTGCGCAGGCGAGAATATCGCATGCTGCATCGACAGTGCCGAGGATGCTGCGGCAGCATGGGCTACTTCTACAACTCACAGCAGATGTATGCTGAACAAGGATTACGGACATGCCGGTATAGGTGTTACGACAGTGGATGGCATCACATACTGTGTTCTCATACTTACAGACTGATAAGGATGGCAACATCATTTTCCTGACTGCCTGAAGGTGACGGCAGATTGAGTGACACGTACTGTTTGTGGTATAATCCTTATTGTAGTCGGTAGGACAGATACGGAGGTTGCTCAATGTATAATGAACAAAAGATATGGATAGGTAAGTCGGGAGATAAGAAGGTTTTCATTTATCCTTCCATGGCGAACAGACACGGTATGATAGCGGGAGCTACCGGTACCGGCAAGACGATAACGCTCAAGGTTTTGGCTGAATCCTTCAGTGACTGCGGTGTTCCGGTCTTCCTTGCGGATGTCAAGGGTGATCTGGCTGCGATGTGCAGGCAGGGTATTGAGACCGAGGATATGGCGAAGAGGATCGAGAGGTTCTCTCTTAACGAAGAGGGGTTTGCGTTCAAGACTTATCCCACGGTGTTCTGGGATGTATATGCCGAGAAAGGACTGCCCCTACGAACTACGGTTTCGGAGATGGGCCCGCTCCTTCTTGCGAGGATACTCGGGCTTAACGATACACAGACCGACATCCTTACGGTCCTGTTCAGGATAGCGGATGATGAGGAACTCCTTCTTATAGATACGAAGGATCTGCGCGCGATGCTGCAGTATGTCAGCGAAAATGCGTCGGAATTCAGTGCCAGGTACGGAAATATGTCCAAACAGAGCCTGGGCGCGATAATAAGATCTGTGATGGCGCTTGAAGCAGAGGGCGCCGATATGTTCTTCGGTGAACCTGCTCTGGATATAAGGGACTGGCTTACAAGGGATCCCGACGGACAGGGGACCATACAGGTCCTCGACTGTCAGAAACTCATACATAATCCGAACATGTACTCCACCTTCCTGTTGTGGATGCTTTCGGAACTTTTCGAAACACTTCCCGAGGCGGGCGATCTTGACAGACCCAAGATGGTATTTTTCTTCGATGAAGCGCATCTTTTGTTTGATTCCGCATCGAAGCCTCTTATGGACAAGATCGAGCAGGTTGTCAAGCTGATAAGGAGTAAGGGCGTGGGTGTGTTCTTTATAACCCAGAGTCCGAGGGATATACCGGACGGCGTATTGGCACAGCTTGGGACCAAGATACAGCATGCGCTCCATGCATATACACCGACCGAGCAGAAGGCAGCCAAGGCCGCTGCACAGTCTTTCAGGGAGAATCCGGAGTTTGATAC
Source organism: uncultured Lachnospiraceae bacterium (assembly GCA_900320345.1). Lineage (GTDB taxonomy): Bacteria > Bacillota > Clostridia > Lachnospirales > Lachnospiraceae > UBA2868. The sequence continues at coordinate 1,685 of ONRZ01000211.1, forward strand.
ATACGAAGTCCTCACATCTCTCGGGATAGGTGAGGCGTTGGTATCGGTGCTTGATGAAGACGGTGTTCCGACGGTGGTTGAGCAGACGAAGATCCTTCCTCCGCAGAGCCGTATGGGAACGATCGATGAGAGCGAACGCGAATCCGAGATAAAGGGATGCCTTCTATATAATAGGTACAATGATGCGATAGACCGTGATTCCGCTTATGAATTCCTTCAGAGGAAGCAGCTTGCCGATGAAGAAGAGGCAAGAGCAGCCGCCGAGGAGCAGGCAAGGCTTAAGGAAGAGGAAGCGGCCGAGAAACAGAGGCTTAAGGAGGAAGAAGCGGCCAAGAAGGCGGCAGAACGTGAGGCGGCGAGAGAAGAAGCAGCCAGGCGTAAGGAAGAGGAGGCCGCGAAACGTGCAGCGGAGCGTGAAGAGAAGGCTAAGAAGACCGCTGTTAAGAATGCGGTCAAGGGTGTCGCTTCATCGACAGCCGGAACCGTGGGACGCGAAGTTGGAAATGTCTTGGGCAGTACGGTAGGCGGTAAGTTCGGCAAGAAGATAGGCGGAAACGTGGGCGCTTCTCTGGGACGCGGCATCATCGGCACCCTGTTTAAACTTAAGTAGATATGCACAAAACAGTTTTTATCTGTTAAAAACGACAGGAATATCCTTAACATTTTCGTGGATATTCCTGTTTTATTTAGTTTGTTTACTCACTTAACAAAAACCGTTTAAGTTAATTTGTTTCATTTAAGCTTTTCTGTGATATACTTTTTTTATAAAGACCGTCATTCTGCATTATTATTCTACATCAAATCTGTGTATATTATCCAAAAAAGAACAAAAATGCACAAAGAAAAGAAAAATGCACTTGCAAAATTGTAAAATCTGTAATATCATTGACTTACGCAAACGATTAAGTAATTAGGGGTTACTATCAAACAACTAAGGAGATTAGGTATGAAAGGGAAAGGTTTTTGGGAAAATACGTGGAAGCATAGAGCTCACGTAGTAATGGCATTACCCGTATTCCTGGTTCTTTTTTTCATCATGTACGTACCTATGGCAGGTCTTGTGATGGCATTTAAGAACTATGATTTTACACTGGGCATCTGGAGAAGTCCCTGGTGCGGACTTGATAACTTCAAGTTCCTTATAGCATCCAAGAAGATCTTCGTTTCGATGACCAAGAACACGATCATGTATTATGTGATCTTTACGGCTCTCGGAACTTTCTTAAACGTAGTACTTGCGATCGCGATCGATCAGTGTGTGTTCAAGAAGACCACCAAGGTTATGCAGACGATCATGATCATCCCGGTATTCATTTCATA
>ONRZ01000100.1 GCA_900320345.1 uncultured Lachnospiraceae bacterium
GATCTGATGGAGGGAAGAAATGACGGGAGATGAGATCAGGCTGTCAGATCATTTTACCGTAAAAAAACTGATCCGGTTTACCCTGGTACCTACGCTGTCATTGATCGCGGCATCACTGTATTCCGTGGTAGATTCATGGTTTGTGGCTAATTTTACCGATATGACAGCCTTTGCGGCTGTCATACTCATCATGCCTTATGTTCTCACCTTTCCCGCAGTCGGATTTATGATCGGAGGAGGCGGGAATGCTCTTATCGGCAAGGTACTTGGAGAGGGAGATGAGGAGAGGGCCGGCAGGACCCTGTCAATGATGATAGAGTTATGCTTTCTGGCGGGTATTGCAATGACTGTTTTGGGACAGATACTGCTCAAGCCGTTCCTGCGGCTTATGAAGGCGGATGGCAGGCTCCTTGAATGTGCGGTCGTGTACGGAAGGATCCTTATCATGGGCGTGACTATGGTATCGTTTATGTACATTTTTCAGTTGTTCCTTATCACGGCGCAAAAACAGGCACTGGCACTTATCGTTACACTCTCGGCCGGGGTTACCAACATTGCATTGGATGCGCTGCTTATCATCGTATTTGATATGGGAATATTGGGAGCCGCGATAGCTTCCGTTGCCGGACAGGCAGTCGGGGGTATCGTTCCGCTCATATTCTTTATTTTTAATAAAAAAACATCCCTCCGTTTCCGCCCCACGATCCTTAAGGCAGGGGTCTGTCTGAAGGCATGTTCAAACGGTGTTTCCGAAATGATAGAGAATATCGCCGAAGGATTTGTGGGAATGCTGTATAATCAACGGCTGATGCATCTTGCCGGAGAAACAGGGGTTGATGCTTACGGTGCCATCCATGTAACCTGGACCATTTTCACGCTTCTTTTTGTCGGGTTTAACGAAGCGGCAATTCCGGTTGTTGCCTTCCATTACGGGGCCGGTAACAGGGATGAACTTAATAATCTTTTTCGTATATGGAGGAAGATCATACTGGTGCTGTCTGCAGGCATGTTTGTCGTGGTGGGATCAACCGCACCGTTTCTTGCGGATATTTTTATGGAAAAAGGAACGGATCTTATGGATATGACTGTGCGGGGATTCAGGATATGCGCATTTTCACTGCTGTTCATAGGAATAAATTATTTTGCGACGTCCTTTTTTACGGCGCTCAATAACGGTCTTGTATCAGGCGTTATCTCCCTGCTTGTAATGCTTGTATATCCTGCGGTTACGGTTACGGTTCTTTCGAATTTATCGGGGATAGACGGGGTATGGTTTTCATTAGTCGTTACGGGTTTGCTCGGAGTGGTCAGTTCCTTCATAGCTTTTACACATTACAGAAAAAGTTACAGTTGACCTGACATAGAAAAAGGATGAAGGATATGGATTTTGCCATGGACGGACAGTTCTCTGTTTTTATGTAAGGAGATCATCAGATCCTTATGGTAAGTACATTCATTCCGAGAAGATTCTGGTAGTCGACTTTTTTTGCAATACCGTAAACCAGTTTTATCCCTATGTTTTTGAAGTCATCATTTTCCTGCATGATCTTATGGTATTCGGAGGGATTAAATGCTATGCAGTTATCACGAATGCGAAGGATTATATCGTCGTCCTTGAGAACCACGCGTATATCTACACTGTGCTTTTTTGAATCCCCTGAAAATCCGTGCCGTACGATATTTCCGGCCATTTCCTCCATACAGAGGGAAGAGAATAAAGTTCTTTGTTCATCAATGCCGTGCTTTATGCAGAAGTCATATATCTGTATGGAAACATCGAGGACTTCTTTTTCTCCGGCAACACTTATATCGATACGATCTTCGGGGCTTACTCCTATCCTTTTAGGGATTGCCATCATGTCTATGATATTATGCGGAACATGTTTCAGAACGATCCATGATGCAACAAAGATCACACCGGCGCAGATCACTCCGTTTAAAATGTTTGCGATATAAAGACCGTTCATCTTAAGCGTTGGTATAAGGAAAAAGCTGCATACGACAACACCGACCATTCCGTCTACGATAGGAAGTACGACGGATACGATCTTTTTCTCGACTGCCTGTACATAGGGGACATAGCACAGGCTCCAGAGGGCCAGAGGCATACACAGCGGCATCAGACGGAAGCCCATTACCGTATAATGATATATAGGGTCTGACGGATCCCGGTAGAACATTCGCGTAAGAGGCTCGGCGAATATTATAAGAGCAGCCACGAAGGTAAGCAGCAGGAGCATACCGCGGGTCATAATGATCTTCATCTCGTCTACGAGGGACCGCCTGTCTTCCTCACCGACACTTATCGAGAACAACATCCTCGCCACGGCCACCATGCCGAATGGAACCGGCCAGATCAGAGCCAGTACGGAATTGGATGCGGCAAATGAAGATACGCCCACACTGCCCACATATTTAATGATGAGGAAGTTTACGATAAGACAACGGAACATTTCCACAAATCTCGACAGCGCGCCACTGTACCCGAGAGTTACTATCTTCGTTGCATCCTGCCAGTCACATTTCTTTATTGAGAATTTCCATTCGCTCTTACCCATGATATAGTAAGCCGCGAGTACAAAAAAGAACAGCCATTCCGAAACCGAAGTGGCCAGTCCCAGACCGAAGGTGCCCCAAGGCAGGAGTACTATAAACAACTGGTCACAAACAGCATTTACCACAAAGCAGATTATGGAGGCGGTCATTGTCCATTTGCGCCTGTTCTCAAGGGACATGAAGGAAAACAGCTGCTGTCCGAGGATGAGCGCCGGAATACCTATCGCTTGTCCGAGGATATAGCGGTTCAGCATCTGCAGATCCGGCTCGATATTTATAAGCGCTTTGGTAGCGCCGGTATGTACGCCTGTTACCAACAGTATGCTGGTCAATAACGAGAGCGCACCCGAAACGACCAATGTTACGGTAAACAGATGATTTATCTTACGGCGGTCCGTTGCCAGATACCGTCCATAGAGGACCTGGGATCCGCTGACAAACGTGATGCTTGCAGCATACAGGAAATGATTGAGCGGACCGAACAGTCCGATCGCACTCATGGCACTCTCACCGATCATATTACTGGCGTAGAGGGTGTCAATGATCCCGTTGATCGCCGTGATGATAAGCAGCAGGATCTGATATGGCAAAAGCCTGAAGAACAGTCCCGACAGCAGATTGTATTCAGAAGTTTTTTTGTTCATCAGTATTTTCTCCGATTTTCCATATACTGTTTATTATCCAATAATAACACGGATATCCGGAATTTGTGAAGAAAAGAAAACTTGACATCATATATTGCGCGAAATATAATGTTGTGAAAGGCACTGACAGGGAGGTAGCTAATGGCACAGGAATATGAACAGCTTTTATTGAGAAGTCAGTTATGCTTTCCGCTCTATGCATGCGGAAGAAAGATAGTGAGTTCTTACACACCTTATCTCAAGCCGCTTGGACTTACATATACCCAGTATATCGTGTTAATGGTCCTCTGGGAGAAGGAGAGCGTAAACGTGGGACAGCTTGGGGAAACCCTTCACCTTGATGCGGGGACACTGACACCTCTTCTTAAGAGACTTGAAAAGGAAGGGTACGTGACCAGGGAGCGTTCGAAGGAAGACGAGCGTATCACGATCGTGACCATAACAAAGGAAGGGAATGCCCTTAAGGAAAAATGCAAGGATATTCCCCTGAAAATGGGATGCAGGAGATCACCGCTTAATGAAAAGGAAGCGAAGGAGTTGTACGGGTTGCTTTATAAGCTTTTGGAAGAATAAGGAAGATCACAGGGCAGTTTACTGCTAATAAAATAAGAAGGGAGAATATAAAAATGGAAAGAGTTGAGAAGTTTTTAAAGGATGCAGGTACTTACTATCTTGCAACAATGGATGGAGATCAGCCTCGTGTAAGGCCTTTCGGTACGATCCATAACTATGAGGGCAGGCTGTACATACAGACCGGAAAATCCAAGGATGTTTCAAAGCAGATCCATGCCAATCCGAAGGTTGAGATATGTGCATGTACCGGTCCCGAATGGCTGAGAGTGGCCGCAACACTTGTTGAGGATGACAGGAGGGAAGCAAGGCAGTCCATGCTTGATGCTTATCCGTCACTTCAGGGAATGTACTCGGCGGATGACGGAAACACAGAGGTGTTCTATTTAAAGGATGCAACCGCAACTTTCAGTTCCTTTACAAAAGCACCCGAAACAGTTAAGTTCTGATCGTATATCTTTGTAATTATAATAAGGATGGAAGATGGATACCAAAGTAACGATCAGGGAAAGTACTGATAAACAAAAGATAGGAACGCTGCTCATCATCCTGGCGGGGTGCTTCTGGGGTAGCATGGGCCTTTTCGTTAGAAAGCTCAGTGCGGACGGCTTTGATCCCATACAGATCGTTTCGATAAGAGTAACATTGGCGGCGCTGTTTTTTTGCATCATCCTGTTTGTGAAGGACCGGTCGGGATTTAAGATATCACTTAGGGATATCCCCCTGTTTCTCGGTCTTGGTTTCGGGAGCATCCTGTTTTTCACGGTTTGTTATTTTACAGCGATCAACATGATGTCTCTTTCCGCAGCTGCGATCCTGCTTTATACTTCTCCGGTCTGGATCATGCTCATGTCGATATTGTTCTTTCATGAGAAGATGACAAGGATGAAGCTGTTAGCACTTCTCCTCGCTTTTGCGGGATGCGTTCTGGTATCCGGGATCTCGGGAGAGAAGATGACGCTTACAGGTCTGCTTGTCGGTCTCGGCTCCGGGATAGGTTACGGATTATACAGTATTCTGGGAACGATAGCACTGAGGCGGTATTCGGCATACACGGTCACGGCGTATACTTTCCTGTTTGCAGCCATAGGTTCGGTATTTATCTGCCGTCCTGCTGACATGATGATGAAGTTTGGTTCGGTGAGGGATCTGGGGAAACTGATCCTGTTCTGCATATTAACCGCATTGGTCACAGCTGTTATCCCGTTCCTTTCATATACTTTAGGCCTTGATTCTGTCGAGGCAAGTAAGGCCGGGATCCTGGCTACGATAGAACCGATGGTGGCAACATTGTTTGGGGTTCTTGTATTCTCAGAGCCTTTAACACTACTCTCCGGCATGGGGATACTTCTGATCCTTTCGGCTGTTGTTCTTCTTAATCTGTTTCCGGGCGGAAAAGGAAATGAGGCTGATCAGGGCAAATGATACAGATCAAATGTACTAACTGCATACATTGCGAGACAGCATACTATCAGGAAGATAAGATATGCGTGCCGCAGAGATTTTCAACATCGGATCCGCGTAATACGAAGGATAACATAGCCTGCAAGTTTTACGAGGAAGCCCCGCGGACACGGGAGAGATCCCTCCTTGGCGGGATAATCATACAGGAAGTGTGGGATGAGGAAGAGGGTCGTTATGTTGAAGACCGCCCGCCGATGATCTATTAGTATTAGGAAGAAAACTGTCCGAAAAATTTTTTAAAAAAATCGAAAACAGGGGTTAAGTAAATAGCATAAGTTTTCAGATCAGGCTCCCGTCGAGAGTTTGTACAGTTCCTCGGCGGCAAGCCTGGTTTTGGCAACTATATCGCCGCAGTTTTTCGGGAAACAGTAATAGGCATTCTTCATATTTCCGATCCCTATCATATCGCCTATTTCATACCAGAAATAATCGGCATTAAGACTGTATGAGGAAGAAGGGTTCTGACGGTGATCTATCTTTCCGTCACAACCCGTTAAATGAAATCCTTCCTTACTGTGCTCAAGGATACCGGAACCGACTTTATACAGATACTTTGTATCCACTATCATATATATGTCTACGTCCGCTTTTAGATGATATTCATTGTTTATAAGTTCATCCCTTACACACTTTCGTTCCCATTTAAACCAGTCGGGTACATGGTCGAATCTGGT
>ONRZ01000022.1 GCA_900320345.1 uncultured Lachnospiraceae bacterium
TATGTACATCGCGGAGGGGAGAAATGGCAAGAAAAAAACCGATAATCACATTTAATTCACCGATCGTACTTGGCTTTGTGATAGCCTGTTTTGTTGTCACATTGTTTGGCACGATTTCGGGTGGAAGGATAACAAGACTGTTATTTATGACATACCGGTCGTCCCTAAAAAACCCGCTTACGTATTTAAGGTTTTTCACATATGTCTTAGGACATGACGGATGGGGTCATTTTGTGGGCAACGCATCATATCTGCTGCTGCTTGGCCCCATGCTCGAGGAAAAGTACGGTGCGCGTATGCTGTCCCACATCATGCTCATCACGGCATTCGTGACTTCCCTCGGGAATTTTATCTTTTTTCCGAATGTGGCTTTATGCGGGGCGAGCGGGATCGTGTTCGCATTTATCATACTTGCTTCTTTTACGGGATTCAGGGACGGAGAGATACCTCTTACATTCATACTTGTCGCAGTCCTTTATATAGGCCAGCAGGTGATCGAAGGAATAACGGTAACCGATAATGTTTCAAATATGTCTCATATCATCGGCGGCGTGGTAGGAGCGATATTGGGCTACAGACTGAATGTCCGTAAAAAATGATGAAAAGAATAATAATGATAGAGTTGACGCATAATGTGTGATAGAATATACATATCATGGCAAAAGAATCATATTGCCGATCACGACGGTGATATGAACGTCATATTTTCAGCCAAATAAAACATCTTTACAGATCAATAAACAAAGCGGCAGGGGGTCTCAGCGACAGATTTATCGAATCGACAACACAGACGATAGATATGGCTGTGGATTATCTGGATATGAGCAATACCTTCATTCAGTCGGAAGCCATGAGATATATGCTGGATGCGGGTATAGAGAGTTATGTTATCGGTATGCCCGGGAAGAAGCCTGCCGAGAAGGGAAAATACTACTCGGATGAGAGAGTTGTGCTCATGTCCTCACAGTCAACCAATCCTTTCATTAAAGATATCCATATAGTTACGAAGAATGCGTATGATATGCTCAGTACCGCAGTTCAGGATAAGCTTCCGGGTGTTTATGACGAGTATCTTGAAGAGCTGAAAAAGACCAACGATCCGTCCCAGCTTCCGCGCTGGGTATCCTCTCATGATATTATTGATGATGCTCTTTCTCTTGATAAGAACGGATATCTGTACAGCTTCCAGATACAGGATGGATCAAAGCTTGCATATATCATAGTTGATGTGGACAAGGAGACCATATTCAATATCCTTAATGGTATGGATTTCGGAAAGGGAAGCACAGTAGGGCTTGTGCTGCCCGACGGTTCCGAATTTGCGATCGATCCGGATTCGGAAACAGTCCTTACGGATACGGTTTTTACAAATCAGAGTTTCTATGATCCCGAGATGGAAGCGGGTTATAAGAATGTTACATACAATGGCGCCGATTATATCTACATGTATAAAAAAAGCGAGTTCAACAATATAGCTGTATGTGCGCTTATTCCTCTTGTAACCGTTACGGGTCAGGCTGAATCCATCAAGACCATGACTGTCATCATGGTGGCGGTCGCAGCCGTCCTGGCTGCTCTTATCGGAACGATAATAGCTTCCGGCATTCAGAATAACATGAAACGTATTTCAAAGAAGCTTGACGAAGTAGCAAACGGTGATCTTACAGTAGATGTAAAGGCAAAGGGAAGGGACGAATTCCAGTTCCTTGCAAATTCCGCTTCCAATATGATCGTGAACAATAAGAAGCTGATCTATAAACTGTCGGATACGGCATATAACCTTGAAGGATCGGCCCGTGATGTAAATGAAGCATCCACGGCCATTTCGGATTATTCGGGCCAGATAGGCGCGGCGATAGATGAGATCAATGCCGGAATAGTAAGGCAGGAGGAGCATGCATCAGAGTGTATCAGTGTAACCAATAATCTTTCGGAACGCATCAAGGAGATAAATGCCGATGTTGATGAGATCGAGAGAGCGATACAGGATACGGAGCAGATGATAAATGAAGGTACCGACATGGTCAACAATCTGGCCGTCAGAGCAGCCGAGACATCAGAGCTCTCAGCCAGGGTTGGCGAGAATATCCTGAAGCTTCAGAAGGATGCCCTGAGTATCACTGAGTTTGTCGAGACGATAAATGCGATCTCAAACAAGACGAATCTCCTTTCTTTGAACGCATCTATAGAGGCGGCTCGGGCGGGAGAAGCAGGAAGGGGTTTTGCCGTGGTTGCCGATGAGATAAGACAGCTTGCCGACCAGTCATCTTCGGCCACGGTCGAGATCGACGATAAGATAGGTAAGATAGACGGGCATTCGAGGATCAGTGTCGAGAGCGCACAGCACGCTGAAGAGGTTGTAAGGCAGCAACAGGGTGATGTCGAGAGTGTTATAGAAGTATTTGATAAGATACGTGAAAGGATGCAGGTTCTTATCGAGGCAGTAAGGAAGATAACCGACTCAGCCATGCTCGCTGACAGTGAACGCAAGGAGGCGGTATCTGCGGTAAGGCAGATATCCGAGATCATAAACAGTACGTCAGACAGTTCATCCAAGGTCAGCAGCATAGCAGATTCGCTTCTTGACAGCGTTGACAGGCTGGGCAGAACCGCCGACGTATTGGACAGCGACATGAACGGTCTTAAGAATGAGATATCGGCATTCAGGGTTGGAAATAACTGAGAACGTTTTTAATCTGATTTTAATAAAGGATAAAAGATAGATTAAGAAACCGGTGATATATTGTGGATCATGGAAGGAGGAATTTACCATGATCACAATAATCTCACTGGTTTTGTTTTTCATAATATTCGGAAAGATAATGATATTTGCTCTGAAGCTTGGCTGGGGCATCCTTAAGATAGCGGCATATCTCATATTCCTGCCGGCTGTTATACTTTTCATGATCTTCGGAGGGCTTCTGTACATTGCGATACCTCTGCTCATAGCGGTTGGTCTTATGACCATGATTCCGAAGGTTTGTTAAGCCGAAAAAATGTTACACAGATCAAAGATGAGGGATAACCCAAAGAAGGGTCATCCCTCTGTTTTTATGCAAGAACTAAACTTGTAGTATCGCAAATAATAACATATAATATAATCTGTGAACGTTGGGGAGATCCAACGGGATGGGAAGATGATCGATATTATGAAAAAGGCAGCAGCATTAGTAGTCGTGCTGTCTGTTTGTGTATTCTTAATCTGCGGATGCACAGGCAGCAAGGCACGGGAAGAAAAAAAGCCGGTTGAACTTATAGTATTTGCGGCGGCATCCATGACCGAGACCATGGAGGAGATAGGAAAAGCCTACATGGAAAAAAATCCGGATATTGTGATAACGTACAATTTCGACTCGTCGGGTACGTTAAAGACCCAGATAGAAGAGGGAGCTGACTGTGATATTTTCATATCTGCCGCATCGAAACAGATGGACCAGCTTGATATCACCGCGGATAAGGAAATAAATACGGATGGTCTTGACTGCATCGATCACGATACCCGCACAGATCTTCTTGAGAATAAGGTTGCATTGGTGGTTCCGGAAGGTAATCCTGGGAATATCAACTCGTATGATGATATGATAGCGGGTCTTAAGGATAAAACAATACTGCTTGCCGTGGGTAATGAAGATGTTCCTGTAGGACAGTATACACAGAAGATTTTTTCTTATTATGGACTGGATATGGACGATCTTGACAGGGACGGAGTTCTCAGTTACGGAAGCAATGTTAAGGAAGTCACGACACAGGTGAGCGAAGCGGCTGTTGATTGCGGGGTTATTTATTCGACGGATGCATTCTCGGCAGGGCTTACGGTTGCGGATACAGCCACCGAGGAAATGTGCGGAAAAGTTGTATATCCTGCAGCGGTATTAAAGGGATCGGCTCACCCGAAGGAAGCAAGGGCATTTCTCGATCATCTTGGGAGCGATGAGAGCGGCAGGATATTTGAGAGTGTCGGATTCACCTGTATAGATTGAGCGGAATAAAAGGAATCAGAGAGGCTGAGGCCTGTGAACAAGACAAAGATTATTGAATTGATCAGAAAAAGATCCAATATAGTTGCAATTATCCTGTGTGCCCTGGGCATTTTGCTTAACATGCTGTTAAGCACTGCCGTATCCTCATTGGGTATCCCTCTGTATCTTGATACGGTAGGCACGGTTGCCGTAGCTGTTATGGGAGGATATCTTCCCGGTGCGGTCGTGGGATTTGCGACAAATATACTCAAATCAATTTCGGACCCGTCATCATTGTACTATGGGGTGTTAAATGTTCTCATAGCTCTATCCGCATCATTTCTTGCCGAACGCGGCTGCCACAAAAAGATCAGGGGAATGATCCTGATGGTGATCGTCTTTATCCTTATAGGCGGCGGGCTGGGAACCATCATACCCTGGTTTATGGAAGGTCTTTCGTTTGACAGCGAATCCTTAAGCGGCGTGATCTACGGAACGGGTTTTGTCAATCAGGGAGTATCACATCTTCTGGCCAGTATCATCATGGATATCCCGGATAAAATGATAACTGTTATGATGGCGCTGATCATAGTCCGGTTTGTTCCCGAGAAATTCTATCACTATTTCAGTTTTAATTCGTGGATGCAAAAGCCCATAGACGAAGAGGAAGCAGCAGTTATCGGCAGATCGTCGGTACGTGTGATGTCATTAAGGAGAAAAACACTTCTTGTTCTGTCAGCATCGCTGGCGACCGTTGCTTTGGTCGCGACGATCACGAGTTATGTGATCTACAGAAAGACCGTTATAAAAGACCATATACGGATAGCTCAGGGAACGGCTAAAATAGCTGCGGGGGCACTTAACGGGGATCACATAGATGTGTATCTTAGAAACGGCGGAGATTCGGAAGAATACAGACAGACAGAGGAGATCCTGAAGGGGATCCGCAACAGTTCCGCAGATATAGCATTTTTGTATGTATATAAGATAGATGCGGACGGATGTCATGTTGTTTTTGACGTTGATACGGAGGAGTTTGAGGGTGAAGAGATAGGTACGCTGATCCCGTTCGATGAAGAGTTTACGGATTATATCCCAGATCTTTTGCTGGGCAATGAGATCGGTACAATAATAACAAACGATCAGTACGGATATCTGCTTACGGCATATCAGCCCGTATACGATTCGTATGGAAAATGTGTGTGCTATGTCGGTGCCGATGTGGATATGGGAAAGCTGTCTGTAATGGAGAGAAGCTTCATAACCGAGATGGTCTCGGTTTTCCTGGGATTCTTCTTACTGCTGTGTATATTTACGGTCTGGCTGACCTACTATCATCTTGTCATGCCGATCAACTCCATTGTAGGGATACTGAACCGGCTGGCTCATACAAACGATCCGCAGGAGAGCATGGATGAAGATGTCAAAATGTTCAGGAAGCTCAATATCCATACGGGAGATGAGCTTGAGAATCTTTTTATAGCCATAGAAAAAATGACGAAGAATCAGTCGGAGCAGATGCGCAGCATCAAACGTCTGTCGGATTCCACAGCCAAGATGCAGGACGGACTTATCATAACGATGGCGGATCTTGTTGAAAGCAGGGATTCGGATACAGGTGCTCATGTTCAGAAGACGGCTGCATATGTAAAGATAATAGTGGAAGGTCTTAAGAAGAAGGGGTATTATCTCCAGAAACTCACACCTAAATTCATGTCGGATGTTGTGCGTTCGGCACCGCTTCATGATATCGGTAAGATCAATATACCGGACGGAGTATTGAATAAACCCGGAAAGCTTACGGATGAGGAATTTGAGATCATGAAGACCCATACGACCGCCGGAAAGAGGATAATGGAAAATGCCATCAGTACGGTTAAAGGAGATAACTATCTTAAGGAAGCCAGAAATATGGCAGCATACCATCATGAGAGGTGGGACGGCAAGGGTTATCCGGAAGGGATACACGGTGAGGTGATCCCGCTTTCAGCAAGGATCATGGCTGTTGCGGATGTCTTTGATGCGCTTACTTCTCCGAGAATATATAAGCCTGCATTCCCGCTTGAGAAGGCATTGGCCATCTTAGAAGAGGGAAAAGGTACACAGTTTGATCCGAAATGCGTGGAAGTTTTCATGGACGCGCTGCCGGAAGTAAAAGTCATATTGCGTAAGTATAACAAGGATACAGTATAAAGGGGATTGTCTTTGAAGATGAAAAACGGGATAAAAAAGCTTTTAAAAGCTTTCCTGACAGCCATCATTATATATAGTGTTTTATTTATCACACCCGTTATGGCGGAATCCGCAGGTAATACCGGAGGAGGTTTCGTCGCTGCCGGAAATTCGGATGATATAGGGTATACATCGGTAATATATGATGCAACAAACGGACTTCCGACATCGGATGCCAATTATGTTTTAAGTTCTTCCGACGGATACATCTGGATCGGAGGATACAGCGGGATCATGCGCTATGACGGAAATACCTTTACGCGGCTTCCGATAACCGAAGGATTTACGAGCGGAAGAGGTCTGTTCGAGGACAGCAGGGGGCGTATCTATGTAGGTACAAATGATAACGGCGTGGTTGTCATTGACGGAAATGAGAGAGTCCGGCTGACATATAAGGATGGACTGCCGTCTTCATCGATAAGGACTTTTGTGCAGGACAGTTCGGGTAACGTTTACATAGGAACAACGGAGGGACTCTGCTATGTTGATCCGGAACTTAATGTACATGTTATTGATGATAATAGGATCAATGAAGAGAGGATCTTAAGGCTCGATAAAGACGGAAACGGAAGGATATACGGACAGACAAAAAGCGGACTTGTTTTTCGTATATATGATAAAACGATAATAGAACTGTACAGCAGTGATGATCTTGGGCTTGAAACCATAACAACGATAAAAGCAGACCCGACTCATCCCGGTAAGGTTTATCTCGGAACTGACAGTAATGTGATCTATTACGGAGATTTTGGAAATTCGGTATCAAGACTTGAGCGTATTCTTGTCGCGCCGCTTAACGGCATCCATTGGATAAGTTATGACTGCGACAGGATATGGGTGGCATCAATCAGTGCCGCCGGATATCTTGATGATAATAATAAATTCCGTCTTCTTGAAGATATCCCCATAAACAGCGGAATAGAGATGATGACATCCGATTATCAGGGGAATATGTGGTTTGCTTCCTCAACACAGGGCGTTATGAAGATCGTAGCCAACCGTTTTGTTGATGTCTACGACAGGGCAGGCCTGCCGGATGAAGTGACCAATGCAGTATGTTCCTATGAGGATGATCTGTATATCGGAACGGATAAAGGTCTTCGGATAATCGATGATAAAGATAATACAATAAAGAATAAGCTGACCGATCATATAGGGACGGCCCGTGTACGCTGTATAAGGAGAGGTACCGATGACGATCTGTGGATAGGGACATATACAAATGATCTCGGACTCATCCACCTTTCAAAAGACGGTAAGATCACTTCATTTTCCACAGAGAACGGTATGCCTGATAATGAGATCAGATGCATAAACACAGGCAGAAACGGTAAAGTCTACGCGGGAACAAACAAAGGTCTTGCGATAATCCGGGACGAAGAGGTGATAAGTACCGTCGGTGCCGGGGAAGGGATGAAAAACACGATAATACTGTCTGTGGAGGAAGGCGATGACGGAAATATATATGTCGGAACAGACGGAAACGGGATGTATGTTGTAAACGGTTCCGATATAAAAAGACTTGGCAGAGATGACGGGCTTACAAGTGATGTGATCATGAGGATCAAACGGGATGAAAAAAGAGGATTGTTGTGGCTTGTCACCTCGAATTCCATTGAATACATGAAGGGGAAAGACATTAAATTTGTTTCGACTTTCCCTAATAACAATAATTATGACCTGTATTTTGATCATGAGGACAATATGTGGGTCATATCATCCTATGGGCTGTATAAATTAAACCCCGATGCGGTACTTGACGATACAATATCGGATTTCAGGCTTTACACCGTAGATAACGGACTTTCGGGAACGCCGACGGCACAGGGCTACTGTGAACTTGATGAGGGAGGAAATCTGTATGTTCCGGTAAGGAACGGTGTGTGCAGGGTAAATGTCGATCATTTTGAAGAAAAAAGAACATACTTAAGAGCGGGTATCGGTTCGGTATACTGCGGGGATGAAGAGATCCTTCCGGATGAGGAAGGCAAGTATACCATTCCCAATTCCGGCGGCAGGATAAAGATAACCGCTTCCGTACTGGATTATACCCTGTTGAACCCGCTTGTGAAAGTATATTTGGATGATAAAGAGGATGAAGGTGTGATCGTAGCCAAAAACGATCTGACACCGCTTGAGTATACCGGTCTTTCATACGGAAATCATATATTGCATCTTAATATACTTGACGGATCCGGCAAGAACGAACTCTTGAAAAAAGAATATCAGATCGTTAAGAAGGCTGACTCTTTCGAACATCCGCTGATCAGGCTCATGCTGTTTGCTTCGGTGGCTCTTATCGCCGGATTTGTTGTGTGGAGGGTAATGACAAATACGGTCATAAGAAGACAGTACAGCGAGATAAAGCGTGCAAAGGAAGAGGCAGAGAGGGCGAACGTGGCAAAAACAAGATTTCTTGCCAATATGTCCCATGAAATACGAACACCGATAAATACCATCATGGGTATGAACGAAATGGTCATGAGAGAGGATGCGACCGGTGTTCCCAAATCTTATTTCATGTCCATGATGAATTATGCTTTTGATATAAGAAATGCATCCGAATCGCTCCTGTCACTTATAAACGATCTTCTGGATATGTCCAAGATCGAATCCGGGAAAATGCATCTTGTGCTGCAGGAATACGATACGCAGGAAATGCTAAGATCGATCGTTTCCATGATAAGGATAAGGAGTACCGAAAAGGAGCTTACGTTCGATGTTGTGGTTGATGAGATAATGCCGCAGCGTCTGTACGGTGATCCGGGAAAGATCAAACAGATCGTTCTGAACCTGCTTACCAATGCCGTTAAATATACTGATACAGGCGGATTTGCCCTGAGTGTATCCATGGAAGAGAGAGAAAATGAGGTATGTCAGATCAGGTTCTCTGTCAAGGATACGGGAATGGGTATCAAGGAAGAGGATATGGATAAGCTCTTTACGGCCTATGAGCGCCTTGATGAGCAGAAAAACAGTGGTATCCAGGGCACGGGACTCGGGCTTGATATTTCCAGGAGATTTGCGGAACTCATGGACGGAAGCCTTATCTGCGAGAGTGAGTACGGTAAAGGATCCGAGTTCATCCTTACTATTCCGCAGAAGATCGTTGATGCCACACCCATAGGTGTATTTATGGAGCACGATGAAGCTGCCAAGAACGGTCCGTATGTGCCGCAGTTTATAGCACCTGATGCCGATGTCCTGGTTGTGGACGACAATCCTATGAACCTTAATGTAATAAAGGGACTGTTAAAGGGTACAAAGGTCTTTGTTTCAACGGCTGCAAGCGGAGAGGAATGCCTTGAAAAGATAAAGGATACCGCATTTAACGTGGTCCTTCTGGATCATATGATGCCGGGAATGGATGGCGTGGAAACGTTAGCAAGGATTCGCAAGGATTATCCGGATCTTCCCGTATATGCACTGACCGCCAATACGGCAACGGGAGAAGAATTCTATATATCAAAGGGCTTTAACGGGTATCTGTCAAAGCCGATAGACAGCCTGACACTTGAAAAGACCATAATGAAGCATCTGCCGGAGGAGATGATCGAAAAGCCTGCGGAAGAAGATGCGGTCGAAGAACTTAAGGAAATCCCGGAAAACCTTAAGTGGATATACGAAACGGAAGGTATTAACGTCGATGAAGGCATAAAGAATTCCGGCGGCATATCGAATTATATCTTCTCGCTGGAGCTGTTCCTTGACACCATAGACGGTAATGCAAAGGTCATAAGGGATGCTTATGAAAGCGGAAATATTCGCCTCTATACAATAAAGGTACATGCACTTAAGAGTTCGGCCAGGATAATCGGAGCAATGGAGTTATCTAAGCTTGCCGAGGCGCTTGAGGATGCGGGTAACAAAGAGGATAAGGACTTTATCGATGATAATGCCGGAAAACTTCTGTCGGATTACGAGGCTTATAAGGAAAAACTTGCGGCTCTTCATTATGATGCGGACAATTCCGATAAAGAGATGATATCCGATGAGGATTTAAGGCAGGCATATCAGGCGCTTTCCGATGTGATACCGCAAATGGATTATGATGCTGTTGAAATGATCCTGGAACAGCTCAGTGAATATGCTCTTCCAAGAGAGGATGATCAAAAGATACAGGAACTCACCAAAATGCTCAGGCTATTTGACTGGGACGGGATGGAAAAACTGATAGGGAGCTGAAAATGATGGGAGGAATGTCAAATGTCTGAAAACAAAGTGGTTTTTACAGGAGAGAAGGAGTCATTCATAACACGTGTTCTTATAAAGAAGATCAAGGAAGCGGGAGTTGACTGCTGCTTTGTTCCGTGGACGGTCAATGATATAAATTCAAATATTGAAAATGCCGCGCTGATCACACTTTTTATGGAAGACGGGGAGAATCCCGGAGTAGATATCATTCATTACCTTTCGGATACGATGGATGAGAAGGGGATACGGATGGTCATTATCGGTGAGCAGTACGATATACAGAAGGTCATCGACCGGATGCCCGGAGAACTGATCTACAAAACGTTTACGCGACCGGTTGATAATGCTGTTTTTGTATCGACTGTCAAGGAATATTTTGACAAAGCGGAATCCGGAACTTTTAAAAAGAGCATCCTGGTGGTGGATGATGATCCCCAGTATCTCACCATGGTGCGTGAATGGCTCAAGGGCACTTATAAAGTATCAATGGCGAATTCAGGTCTTCAGGCAATTAAATGGCTTGGAAGAAATAAGGTGGATCTTATACTTCTTGATCATGAAATGCCGGTAACGAGCGGGCCTCAGGTTCTTGAGATGTTAAGAAGCGATTCGGACACAAGCTCGATACCCGTAATGTTCTTAACGGGTAAGAGAGATAAGGAAAGTGTAATGTCCGTGGTTGCTCTTAAGCCCGAGGGTTATTTCCTGAAGGGCATACAGAAGGAGGAGCTGTTGGAGAAGCTGCAGGAGTTTTTCATTCTCCGTAAATAGGGTTAAGGAGACAGGTTAATGTTTGATTTTATAAGAACATATCAACTGAATATCATGCTCATCCTGTGCGGAGCGTGCGGGATACTGGTCTTTCTCCTTATCAATACCAGATTTCTTAAAAGAAGCAGGAAGGCAATACTTATCCTTATGGAACTTTTGGCCCTGTTTCTGTTATGGTTTGACAGGTCGGCATACGTTTACTCCGGAGATACGAGCCATAAAGGCTATATCATGGTAAGGGTGAGCAATTTCCTTGTTTTCTTTTTAACATCTGCCATTGTACTGGGATTCAATCTGTATATTGGAGATCTGCTTAAAAATGAAGGAAAATGTGAGCAGCTGCCAAAGCGGATGTACCTTGCAAGCTCTATGTCTGTGGCAGGGATGCTTCTTGCGGTTGTCTCGGCATACACAAATCTTTATTACTATTTTGATGAAGCAAACCAGTACCATAGGGGCCGGGGTTTCCTGATCGCCTATATCATACCTGTCGTCTGCCCTCTGATGCAGTATACTGTCATAAGGAAATACAAAAAGACGATCAGCAGGTTGATCTATATTTCCCTTGTGCTGTATATATTTGTTCCTATCATATGCGGTATCCTGCAGATTTTCACTTACGGGATATCAATAGTAAATATGTCTATGGTAGGTGTCTCCATATTTTTATACATACTAATGTATCTTGATCTTAACAATACGGTTGAACATGCGCACGAGATCGAGATACAGAATATGCAGGGAGAACAGGCACGTATGCAGAGGCTGTTCATGCAGATCGCAAACGCATTTGTTTCCGCTGTTGAAAAGAAAGATGAGTATATCAAAGGAAATTCCTTAAGGACAGCACAGTATGCCAGAAAGATCGCCGCTCATTCCGGCAAGAGCCTTGACGAATGTGAAAAGGTGTACTACGCGGCTCTGCTCCATGATGTAGGTCTTATCGGAATCCCTGACAGTGTAATAAAAAATGAGGCTGATCCCGACAAGACGGATAATGAGGTCATGAGACAAAAACCGCTGATAGGAGAAGAGATCCTTTCAAGTATCACGGAATATCCGTATTTAAGCCAGGGTGCGCATTACAGTCATGAAAGATATAACGGAACAGGTTATCCCGAAGGGCTTAAGGGTGACGAGATACCCGAGATCGCAAGGATCATTGGTATTGCGGATGCATATGTGACGATGACATCGAAAAAAAGATATCGTGAAGCACGTCCGGATTTTGTTGCAAGAGAAGCCATGGTAAGAGGTGCAGGTGAAGAATTTGATCCGGAGCTTGCAGATATAATGGTAAAGATCCTTGATTCGGAAACAAATGAAAAAGCTTCCGACGACTCGGTTGAACTGGAAAAAGAGATTGACTGCACTGTATACAGGGAGTATGTTTCCGCGGGTATTCCTGTTGAAAGAAATGAGATAAGGATCTCATTTGACTGTGAGACAGCTTCGGGTATGAAACAGAAGTTCAGTGCACCGTCCATTGTATTGTTTGATTCGTTTGACAGAAGGACACAC
This sequence comes from uncultured Lachnospiraceae bacterium, assembly GCA_900320345.1. Taxonomy (GTDB): domain Bacteria; phylum Bacillota; class Clostridia; order Lachnospirales; family Lachnospiraceae; genus UBA2868. The sequence continues at coordinate 12,678 of ONRZ01000022.1, forward strand.
GATAACAAAAAGGCTATCCAGAGTTATCATTATCTTGAATACGGAGAGGTCTGGTTTGATAAATATTCGATAACGACCGAGGCAAGAAAGATCGAAGAGAGGAAGATCGAAGAAAACGAAAGTCTAAAGAGCCGGAACGGATATGATCATTACGAGATCATTGCAGGAAGGTACGAGGATCATCTTAAGCTTGTGATGAAATCAAAAGATTATGCCAAAGAGGTGATCATGGCACTTCCCGGAAGCACGAATTCCGCATATATAGGGATCACAGGAGAAAATTGCCGAATAAGGAATATCAGTACGGAGCCGACAGGTGAAAGGATCGGGTCTTCTGATATAACAAGGATAGTAGATCCGGTAAGTTATATAGATCATTTTGAATCGGATATAAAGAATGTCCAGATAGACAGGAACCGGTCTGCATACACGGAGGGGATCGAAGTAAAGAAAAATGTGAGGATAGTTTTCCATACGATGAGCCTGCCCGGAGCAAGTCTTGTATGGCATTGTCCGTATATCGTGATATACAGTTCGGATGATGGACAGGTGAACGGAGAAAACTACAGAAAATTTGCCTCGGTTACGATCAACGGTGAAAACGATGGCACGGATGAACATGCGGAAAACAGGTTCATTATGAAGAAAACCGAGAATTTCAAAGGATGGGAGAACTGGAAGGCGGTAAATAAAAAGGGAATGGACTGCGAGATATCGCTTGAAAGGAAGGGGAACAGGGTAGTTCTTAAAACGGAAAATCTTGGGATCCATATAGAGAATACGACGATCATCAAGGATGAAGTGCATAAAGTATATGTTGCACTTACGGGGGATCAGGTTGCCCTGACGGATATAAGGATCAATAAATTCTGAGAGGATAACGGGAGATAGCGAATATATGAAGCTGCCCCGGCATGACCGCCGGGGCAGCTTCTATATTATTACACGTTGAAACGGCCTGTGGTATCCTGAAGCGTACCGATGCTCTCCATTACGTCCCTGGTCTCATCAGATACATTTTCGCTTGATAATGTAATGTTCTGCATATTTCCCGAAATATCGTGAACGGCATTGTTAAGTTCATCCTGGGCACTGGTTATCGATTCGATCACACGGCTTATCTCAACCACCGATGAATTCAGTTTGCCTGCACCTGCACCCAATTCTCTGCTGACATCACTGTAGTAATTTGCATCCTCCATATAATTGTTTGCAAGAGTCTCAAGATTATCATAATCGGGAAGCACGTTTTCATTTAGGAACCTGATGATCTGTTCGCTTACATCGGAGAGACGTCTTATATTGGACATAACTTCTGAAATAAGAGAATTGACCTTATCGATCTCGTTTCCGGTCGTTACACTCAGAGAATTTATCTCATCCGCAACAACCGCAAATCCACGCCCTGCATCACCGGCCCTTGCCGCCTCGATAGACGCATTAAGTGCAAGAAGATTGGTCTGGTTGGCGATACTCTGGATCGCATTGGCAACGTCGACTATCTGCTCTATTACTTTGATGCCTTCAAGTGCGGTCTCAAGATCGTTTTTGGATCTGTTCGTAACTTCGACTGCATGATTCTTGTTATTCAGGATATCGGGTACCATGGCTTTGACTCTGTGTATTATCTCATCGGTCCTTTCGCTCATGAGCTTTGTATCCTGTGCAAAGGAATCGGACGCCTCGGTAACGTCATTGCAGATAGATTCGATACTCTGTATGCTGTTGGTCTGTTCCATGATACCGCCTTCGGTACGATGCATGGCTTCATTTATTTCCGAGATGCTGTCATTAATACCGTTTATCTTATCGGATGCGGACATCATCTTTTCGCGGATGGTTTCAGACTCTTTCTTGGTCTTATGTATGGCATCGATAAAGCGGGTCTCAAGCTCTGATAAGAGATATTTGATCTGTTCCACTTCGGAAGATGCTTCTATTGAGTTTTCACTGCCTATGATCTTATCGGTGATAAACACTTTCATCCGTTCCATAGGAGCAAGCTGCTGCCTGATGAGCGCGGTCATGATGATGATAACCGCAACGATGGCAACGATCGCTATGATCACACTTAAGATTATAAGGCTGTATATGCCGGATGTGATGTTTCTTTCGGGTGTTGCAAGACCTAAAAGCCAGTTGCAGCCTGCTATGCTTGAAGTTACGAAATAATTGGGCTCTCCGTTATAGTCGTTTGTCTTGATCGTTGTAGTTCCGGGAGAATTGATAAGTGCAGAAAGACCGGGCATAGCGCTTGATACTGCGATCGCCGTGTCTTCGCCCGGAAGAAAATCGGGATTTTCATGCATTACATAATTGCCCGATGAGTCGGTCAGGAAACCGTATTCGCCGGGATCATAAGGGATACTGTTAAGTATACCTTCTATATATCCAAGTGTATAATCCGCACCGAGCACTCCTGCGAGCTTACCATCCCTGTATACCGGAGATGCTATGGTTATACACATGCCTCCTATAAGGACATCCATATAAGGATCCGTAACAATGGTTGTTCCGGCAGCCTTGGCAGCCTTATACCATCCTCTTGCCGTAGGATCGTATCCCTCGGGTGTTTCGGCATTGGGATCAGTCTGAATAAATTCCTTTTCTTCGGTTCCGTAGTAAAGGTTAAGAAGTTCATCACGTCCGTCCGATTCGGTAGTGACTATCGCCTGCATATGATCATGGTCATAACTGCTGTCCGGAAGGGCTTTCAGGGATGCCGCTGC
>ONRZ01000159.1 GCA_900320345.1 uncultured Lachnospiraceae bacterium
GGGCATTGCCGCACCATCTCATCCACGGCTGCCAGCGCGATATTTGGATATCCGGCCGCATTACTGTAGCGGAGCGCATCTTCATCCCTTATGTATTTAATATCAGGCAGATAGATATCGATAAGACCTTCTAAGCTTCTTATACTCTCAACACTTAAATATGATGATGTATTAAGGATGAACGGCAGTTTAAATCCGGTATCCTTTGCCCTTCTTATCGCTTCCCTTATTTCCGGCAGATATATGTCTGCGGTAACAAGATTTATATTGTTTGCACCCTTGTCGCAAAGCTCCCCGAATATCTCAATAAGACGTTCAACGGTTATCTCTTTCCCGCTCCCTCCCCTGCTTATCTTATGGTTCTGGCAGAATACGCAGCCCATATTACAACCTGTGAAAAATATCGCTCCGGAACCGCTTATACCACAAATGCATGGTTCCTCCCAAAAATGCAAGCCGGCTCTTGCGATCTTTATCCTGGCTTTGCCACCGCAATATCCGGCTTTTACATATCGGTTTACTCCGCACCTTCTGGGACAGAGTGTACATTCTTCATATTCCTTAAATCTGTCATTTCCTGTCATGACGCTTATTTTTCCATCAATGATCCCGTTTTAAAAAGGTTTTATGCAAAACGGTCTGCATCCGCAGCCCTATCCGAGTTTCCCGCGAAGATATTTAAGCAGGTTATCTTTCGTGGTCGATTTGAGGATATAACCGTCCGGTTTTAATGACATTACACGCTCTACCGCTTCCTTGGTCCCTATTCCCGTCAGGAAAACGATCGGGATCTTTGCGGTAGACGGTTCCTGCCTTAACATCTGCAGCACCTGCGGTCCGTCTACGACCGGCATTTCATAATCAAGCAGGATAAGGTCTACCTGATGCTTAAGAAGGAAGGTTATCGCCTGCATACCGGCAGTCACGATATCTGTCTGATACTTCTCCTTTATCCATTCCCTTATCATCTTGGCATACGAAGGATCGTCATCCACTATGAGTACCCTCTTTTTCTCACCCGACTCACCCGGACCCAAAATGGCATTTTCTATCGCAGGGCCCAATACATCCATCTCGATAGGTCTGTTGAGCCATACGTAATTCTCTATTACCGGCTTCTTAAGCAACAGATCGGTACGGTCTTTGGTCTCTCCGATAAGGATCATGCTCTTTCCGCTGCCTTTTACCTTATCACAGATGAAGGACAGTTTCTCAAGCATCTCCAGGTTACCCTGTATATTGCTGGGCAGATACAAAAGGAACAGATCGGTAGTACTCGCCATGTCCCTTATCTTTTCAAAATTCTCCGACAATATCGAGGCCCTGTAGCCCGAATCTGTCAGTTTTCTTTCAATACCCTTTACAACAACACTGTATTGGAGTACTACGATGACTATGCTCCTGCCTGTTTCACTCATCCTTAAAAATCCTCCTGAAAATTAATCAACACCCTTTAATACGGCCGCCTGAGCTTCTCTCTGTATATCCGCATCATAGGAAAGCATTGGTGTTACATCCTTCCCTTTTATCCTTCTGTCCGTATAGTTTCGTGTAAGCTTTATTATCAAAGGTATATGTACTATAAGCCCGATAAGGTTGGGGATCATCATAAGACCGTTGAAAGTATCCGAAATATCCCATGCAAGATTGGACTCCATTACCGCTCCGAAAACTATCAGTCCTATAAAAACAAAACGATATATCCTGCCGAACACAACACCGAGCAGATACTCCGTTACCTTGGCTCCGTAATAAGACCATCCAAGGACTGTCGTAAAGGCAAACAATGTGATCGACAGTACAACTAACAGTTCACCCGGCCTGCCCATAGATGCACCGAATGCCTTGGCAACAAGCGTTGCATCATCAACGCCTTCCTTAACGAGTCCCGTATTAAGATCGATAGCTCCCGAACTCAAAACAACAAGGGCCGTTAAAGTACAGATGACCATTGTATCCAGGAACACCTCTGTGATGCCCCACATTCCCTGTCGTACGGGTTCTCTTGCACATGAGTTGGAATGGACCATGACCGACGATCCGAGTCCTGCCTCGTTGGAAAAGACTCCCCTCTTACATCCGTTCTTTATCGTATTGAATGCCAACTGGACAGCTGTTCCCGCAGCTCCTCCCTTTACCGCATCGGGTCCCAAGGCAAATCTGATCATCGCCGAAAAACACTCCGGTATCTTAGAGATGTGGAGCAGGATCATAACAAGACATCCCAATATATACATTATCGACATGAACGGGATCAGTTTCTCAGATACTGCTGCCAGCCGTCTGAAACCACCAAGTATTATGATCGCAGCGATCATCATCAGCACTATCCCTATGAACCAGTTTTCCTTCGGTGCCCCGAAGATCATCTCATGCTCCATATCAGACAGAAAAGCCGAGTCAAAATTGAGTGTTATCTTGTTTATCTGCCCCATATTACCGATCCCGAAGGATGCAAGTACGGTAAAGATACAGAACAGTACTCCCAGGAACTTTCCGAGCTTTTTGCAGTTCTTTATCGATCCGAGTCCGTCCTCTAAGTAATACATCGGTCCACCTGACCATGCACCCTCTGCGTTGCGGCGTCTGTAATACATGCCAAGGACATTTTCGGAATACTTGACCATCATCCCGAGAAATGCCGCAACCCACATCCACAGGACCGCTCCGGGTCCGCCAACACATATGGCAGTAGATACTCCGGCTATGTTTCCCGTTCCGATCGTTGCACAAAGCGCCGTACAAAAAGCACGGAACTGGGACAGAGCGCCTGCATCATTGATGATGCGTCCCTCATTTCTCATCACTCCAAAGGTTTTTCCGAACCAATGCCTAAGATGCGTGATCTGGAAAAAACCGGTGATAACGGTACAGATAAGTCCCGTTCCAAGCAGCAGGGCGATACCGAAGGTACCCCATGCAAATCCGTTTACCGAATCATTGATCTTTATGATCGTTTCCATGTTATCATCCTAATATTTCACAATAAACTAGTGTCTGGTTCAAAAGCTGATAAGCCACTTCTCCGAAGGTGACCGGTCCCGTGTAAGGCGGGATCTTATGGCTGTAAAGATTACCATACTGATAGTTGAGTATGCAGTTACAGGAAAATACAGGGTTCACAGCTCCTGTTTCATTTATCTTTTTCTCAAACTCCTTAGCATAATCATCCACTTTTACGGCAAACCGGTAATCCACATTTCTGAACACGGGCGCATAGAAGCTTACCGTATCATCTCCCACTCCCTTTATGGATGTATTGATATAAGAGCCGTTGTAATCCGCCACAATCGGCATCTTGGTATCTATCCCTTTTTTCTCTATATACCGGGCAAGATTTACCTCCTGACCGTTAACCGTGCATTTTGATACGCTTAATTCGTTATCGTAAAAACGGATGACCGGATCTGTCTTATCATCGGTAAATATATTTATCATATTTATCATCGCAGTCTTATTCTCAGGCAGTTTTATATACATTGCCACTGCCCTGTCGGAATATGACTCTCCGCTCGTTCCGTCATAAATCTTCGCTTCTCCGTCTCCGCTCAGATCAAACCCCGAGATCCAGCCTACAGTGGGATGCATGAGAAGTTCCTCGACCTCGGGAGCTTCCTTTGCATATTTTGCCGCAACCTTGGACCCGTATGGCATAATAAGGATCGTAAGCCCATTTTCATAACATTCCTCTACCACCTGGAAAATATTATATTTCCCGTAGGTCTTAACATTTGTATCCTCGGCAAAATCGATCTCATTTACAAAAAGCCTGTCCTTCGTTAATAAACCGCCGTCATCACTCATAAAATAAGGAGTTGTACCACCTATCCATTTTCCTTTGGGAAG
>ONRZ01000095.1 GCA_900320345.1 uncultured Lachnospiraceae bacterium
GCGGAAAATGCAGCAGAGCTTGTCCGATGGGACTGGACGTGAAACAGATGGTATCGGAGGGCGTAAATTCAAAGTGCATGGAATGTATACAGTGCGGAGCCTGTGTGGATGAAAGCGCTAAAAAGGTGTTGAAATACAGTATGAAATGGAGATAGCGGTATGGCAAAAGACAGAAAATAGATATGCTGATCCTGGGGCTTTTGTTTCACGAAGACCTGACGGAGAAGAAAACGAAAAAATGAAATAATGACGTATATATGTTATTATTACACGGAGGATATATATAATATATATGGTTTGATTTAAGGTTGGTTAAAGGATGGAGAATACAGATCAGATAAAAGTGTTGATGATAGATGATGATGAACTTATTGCCAGGTCCACATCTGAGTATTTTAATATCGTGGGCGTTAAGACCGCCTATGTAACAAGTTTCGACGAAGCTGTGGACTTCCTGGAGAAACAGGAAGTCTCCCTGCTGCTCCTTGACATCAATCTTGGCGATAAGTCCGGCTTTGATCTGTGCAAAAAAGTACGGGAAAACTATGATATGCCCATATTTTTCATCAGCGCGCGGACCAGCGATGATGATATCCTCATAGCCCTGAATATCGGTGGTGACGATTATATCAAGAAGCCCTATACACTGAACGTACTTCTTGCAAAAGTAAAGGCGGTGCTGGACCGATATGAAAAGGCCAGGGAAGCAGCACGTAAAGCGGCAGAAAACAAAGGCGGCGGATCAGGAGCAGATAAGGCGGACATAAGGATAATGATCCGGAAAGATATGTATCTTGATACAGCCACCCATAAACTCATAAAACATGGAGATACGGAAGAACTCCGCGCTATGGAGTACAAGCTTTTGCTGTATCTTCTGGAAAATAAAGGCAGGGTCATAACCAGAGACGAGCTGTTTGAGAAAGTCTGGGAGGATGAGAATACCTGCGATGGAACCATAACCGTACATATAAGACATATTCGCGAAAAGATAGAAGCAGACCCGAAAGATCCGGGGATCATTAAGACAGTCTATGGGGTGGGATATATGGTGGAAGAGGGTGACGGATGAGAAACTACTTAAAAACCGTGGGGCTCACACTGCTTATGGCAGCACTTGCGATCCTGATCTTTGTATTGATCATTGATGCCGCCTTTAAAGATATCGCAGAGGTATCCGGGGAAAAGGTCATTTTGCTGAATCACATCGTAAAGACAGCGGAAGAACATAAAGATACTCTTGATGTTCTTGATGAAATTGACGCGGATTTTATGATCGTAAGTACGGAAGACCGTCTGCTGTATTCACATGTGGAGGGTGGAGCAGATCCTGATGCGCTGTCTGTCGGTCAGGCTATTGAGAAACGTTATCCGTACAGATATCTGATCGACGACGGCAAGACCTGGGGAACGGTAATACTCCTTGACGATCCGGCGGACGGGATAAAGAAAGCTATCGATCATGTGACACTTGCCATGATCATACTCGTTTTGCTCATCGGCGCCGGGATGCTCCTGTATGGCTCATATATCCGCAAAAACATTCTGATCCCTTTCAGAAATATGAAAGAATTCGCGGCAAAGGTGGCACAGGGCAAACTGGATGAACCTCTTGAAATGGACCGGGACAATATGTTCGGAGCCTTTTCGGAAAGCTTTGATATCATGCGGGAGGAACTGGCGGATGCAAGGGAGAGAGAACTTGGGTTACAGAAAAAGGAACGTGAACTGGTCGCATCTTTAAGCCATGATCTTAAGACACCTGTGACCGGGATAAAGCTTACGGCAGAACTCATGCAGATGAGGCTGTCGCTGAACGATCCCAAGGATATCGATTCTCTTGGTGAAGACGCAAAAGGGATATATGAAAAAGCGGAGCAGATCGACGAACTGCTGGCCGATCTTTTCACATCGACTCTGGATGACCTCGGAGAGTTTAAGGTAAGCTGCAGGGACGAGGAGTCAAAAATCCTTAAAGATATAATAAAGAGTGCTGATGACAGAGCACTTGCAGTGATTGATGAGATCCCTGCCGTCGTGATCAATATCGACAAAAAGAGGATGGCCCGGGTCATCGGAAATATAATCTCCAATTCTTATAAATATGCAAATACCCGGATAGATATCCGGTTTGAAATATCGGACAGATATCTTGAAATGCTGATCGAAGATCATGGCCCCGGTGTTCCGGCATCCGAGATAGATCTTATAACCAATAAGTTCTATCGCGGCAGGGACTGGCAGGACACCGATAAGGATGGGAATGGTCTGGGACTTTATATAGCAAAGACCCTTATGATCAAAATGAACGGCGACCTTATTGCAGAGAGCGATGGAGCCGGACTTGCCATCACACTGGTGATCCCATTAAGTTAGATTTCATTTAATAAGTTTTTAATATTCTTACAATATCGATTTAAGGATATTTTGACGAAAGTCATATATCATATCATCATACCGATCGGATAACCGTAGGATCATACGGCTTTAGACATGATCGGAGAAAGGGTATGATATATGGCTTCTTTTATTTTAAGAACGGAAAAACTGTGCAAATCATTTTCAAACGGCGGAGTACAGCAGCATGTGATAAAGAATCTTGATATGGAGATCATGGAAGGTGACTTTACGGTTATCATGGGTTCTTCGGGATCAGGCAAATCGACACTGCTCTATGCATTATCGGGAATGGATAAACCGACTATGGGAAAAGTCATCTTCGACGGTACCGAGATCCAGGATAAGAGCAATGATGAACTTGCGGTCTTCAGAAGAGGACATTGCGGATTCGTATTCCAGAGTATTTACCTTCTTGATAACCAGACGGTTCTTGATAATGTGCTGACCGGTGCTCTCATCGTACAGAAGAATTCGCCCGGGCTCGTTAACAAGGCGAAGGAGCTTCCTCTTCGCCGATGAGCCTACAGGGCAGCTTAATTCCGCATCAGGCCGCGATGTTCTCGATATCTTCACGGACATTCACAAAAACGGTCAGAGTATCGTCATGGTAACGCATGATCTAAAAACAGCACTTCGCGGTTCGAGGATCCTTTATTTAAGAGACGGCGGCGTCGTAGGCGATCACAGGATGCCAAATTACGGCGAGGATGACTTAAGGGAAAGAAGAAATAACTTAACTTCCTTTCTCGAGGATATGGGGTGGTAATGATGGGAAAGATACAGCGGCTTTCACTTTTTAATTTAAAGAAGAATAAGAAAGAAGCGGTTGCGATCGCGTTTCTGACTCTGGTTTCGACGATGATGTTAGGGATCTTTGCGATCAACGTCAGCAAGATCGGTAACGCTTTTGATGAAAGCTTCAGGCAAAGCGGATCCGTGAATACATTTATCATGATCCCGGAAAACGATTATCGTGAGGTTTACCTGGATATTCTCAAGGATGATTACGGATTTTTGGATGTCCGCAGAGGAAATATGCTCTTCGGATTTGCAACCGGAGTGCTTCGCGAAGGCGAGAAGATCGCATATAATCTGGCATTTGTTACAAAGGAAGAGAATAAGAAGATCGATGACGGAAATATCATCGAATCTATGACAGAAGAGCAGATCAAAGCTGTTGATCACTGGGTGATGCTGCCTTCATATTTCAAATATAATCTGGGATACGAAGTCGGTGAAGACTTCACGACAGTTGTCGGAGGAAGACAGTATCCCTTCACCGTGGCAGGCTTCTATAATACCGGTATCTCTAATGAACCGGGGATCATTTTTAAGATCATTATCTCACCCGAGGATTACAGACTCCTTACACCTTTATATACAGGATCGGTCTTCCTGGCATTTGATTCGGATGATGATTTTGATTACAGAGAATATTTCGTAAACTGCATGGATGAGTCCGGGGACAGTTTTGAAGGATACGGGTTTACAAAAACATCCGAGAAAGCAAATGAAACAAGGTTCCTTAATATGTATCTGTATATGAGCATCGCACTCTCACTCATTACATTCGTAGCGTCGATCTTCATGGTGAGAAACAAGATCCGAAGCGACATCGAAGATCAGATGGAGAGGATCGGAGTCCTGGAAGCTCTGGGTTATAAGGGAAAAGAGATATCTTTATCATATGTATTTGAGTATGTGGTCTCAAGCGGCATCGGAGGTGTCATTGGCGGCATCATTGCTCTTATGACCACTCCGTTTATGAACAGCATTATCGGTGTCATGCTCGGCCGTGAAGTGGTATCCTCCGCCAGGGTATACATGATAGTGCCGGTAGTGATCAGCGTGATCGGATTGATACTCATCTTCGCTCTTGCGAAGGCAGCTATGGTAAAGAGCTTTCCCCCTGTAGTCGCTTTTCGAAAAGGAATACGCACGCATAACTTCAAGCGTAACGTGCTTCCGCTTACGAACACAGGAGGCAGCATAAACAGAAGGCTTGGTTTCAAGGACAGCATCAGGAGCATAAGAACGGGCGCAGGTGTCGGGCTTTGCATCTTTCTTGCGGGAACTGCTTTACTGTTTTGCATGTTTACATTTGTAATGTTCTTTAAGGGCTCAGACGGCCTGGTGAAGCTGATGGGGCTGGAAATATCGGATGATATCATCACGGTAAATAATGGTGTTGATCCGTATGCGTTAAGTGAAGAACTTTTAAGCTTCCCTGAGGTAAGAAAGACACGTGTTTCATATTTTTATCCGGTTTTTCGCGTGGAGGGGCAAAAAGAGGGAACGGTTTTTGCCTATGACAAATTCAGTGATATGGAATACATCATTCCGACAGAGGGAAGATATCCCGAGCATGATAATGAGGTGATGATCTCACTTCGAAGAAGCAGAGAATATGATCTTAATATCGGCGATACGATATTTGTTGACCACAAGGGTGTTAAGGTGAACTACATTATTACAGGCATCATCGGTGCCATGAGTAATAACCAGATGAACCTTTATATGACGATCCCGGGTTTCCAAAGAGCGAACGGAGGTGCTTCCCCCGACATGGTAGAGATCTATCTTGCGGATGGAGCAGAAAGAGAGCAGTTTGAGCAAAAGCTTACCTCTGTTTATGGACAGAGTGTTGATGCGGCAATGTCAGAGGATAATGCGGGCAAAACACTGGAAGAGAGGATACAGGCAGAGGCTGCCGGAAAAATTGCGGTACTGATGTCAACTTATGGTGTAACAAGTGTTGATTATGCGGTAAGAGTCGGAGACCGGCTTATTACGGGTAACAGCAGACAGTTTGTCATGAAGGAACTTCAGTCATATCAGGATCTTGTCAAGTCACAGCTGGATCCGATATCAAACATAACAAGAGTATTCACAGGGATCGGAGCAGTGGCAATAGGGATCATAGTGGCAGTGATACTGGGCATCATCGCATCCTCTAATGTTAAGAAGAGAAGGAAAGACTTAGGTATAATGAAGAGCCTGGGATACTCCTCGAAGGATCTGATGATACAGATCGCTATAAGTATCATGCCGGTAACGATCGTGTCCGTCGTTCTGGCATCCGCCGCAGCGATCATGATAAACAAGGTGTTTTGGTTTCAACTTTTCGGTGCGGATATAAAGACCGGTATTCCGGTTCTTATCCTTACGGATATCGCACTCATAGTATTCACATTTGTGATGACCTATATAGGTGCAGGTAAGATCAGGAAGATATCTGTTAATGAACTGATGACAGAGTAGGCGTAGATGAAAGAGTCATACAGATACAGATCACAGGAGAATGAATATGAGTAAATCAACAAAGATTATAGTGACATTTGCACTGATGACAGGTATCGTATCCGTTACTGCCGCAGGTTATGCGGGGAACGTATACGCCGGGGCGCGCGACAGAAGTCTGGAGGACGCGGCAGAGATAAACGAAGTTACTGATAAGAGCGTTCAGACTGCCGGAACCGGGAATGGATCGCCCGATGAGAGGATCTACTGTGTGGGTTCGGTGAGTAAAGTATATGTGACAGCGGCGGTTATGCAGCTTGTCGATCAGGGGCTTGTAGAACTTGATAAACCCATAACGACTTATATACCGGACTTTACCATGGCTGACGGCAGATACACGGATATCACGGTACGGATGCTGATGGATCACACATCCGGGATCATGGGTACATCGACTAAGAATATGTTTTTATATGATGATAATTATTATGACAAAGATTATCTTCTTAAAAGCCTGTCTTCCCAGCATCTGGTTCATACGCCCGGTGAATATGCGGCATATTGCAATGACGGATTTGATCTTCTTAAACTTATCGTGGAGAATGTGACCGGTATGGATTACACAGAGTATGTCGTACGGAATATAGCTTCTTATGTCGGTGCAGAGCATACAGGTTCACCGCTTACTCTTTTTCGAAATGAACTGAATGCACCCGTAACATTTGCCGGTAATGTTCCTTACGATCATGACTACTGTATGTCGATCGGCGCAGGCGGTATCTATGCCACCGCATCGGATGCAGCAAACTTCGGAAGTGCATTCTTTACCGGAAATGAAGTGCTTTTGTCCCGGGATTCTCTTAATGCTATGGCAAAAAGATGGAACGATGAGGGAGAGAATACCGATATATACAAGGATGGTAACGGTCTTGGCTGGGACTATGTCGAAAACCTCGATTATGAGCAGGCGGGAGTCAGAGTTCTTGGTAAAGGAGGAGATGTAACCATGCAGCATGCGCATCTGCTTGTGGCTCCGGATCAGGAGATATCAGTTGCGGTCCTGTCAACAGGTGGTACATCATCTCACAACGAGTTCATGGCAAAGGCACTTCTTGATACGGTGCTTGAGGAACAGGGGATAAAGATCGAACACGGGAAGGAGAAGACTTTTGAGTTTGAGGATAAAGTGCCTGAAGAGTACCTTGCATATGAAGGATTCTATGTGTTTTCATCCGTATATGGGCCTGAGTTTGCGTATGTTTCTTTTGATGATTCTATGATGCATGTGAAACACTTGGATTTTGGCGCTGAAAAAACAGATGATTACCGGTTCACTTCAGACGGCAGCTTTGTAAGTGTGGATGAGAACGGTGCACCGACTTTGGATCTTTATGAAGGCCGTATTAAAGCTGATGAGAACGGTGTTTATTTTACGGTCAGGTCATCTATGCAGGCTGCGGGACTTGGTACAAGCACCTTTTACCGCTATGCGGCAGAACGCATCGCTCCAAATCCGGTAAGCGATGAGGTGGCAGAGTCCTGGCAGAGTATCCGGGGCAGAGATATGGTAACTTTCAGCGAGAGGTACTCATCTACAGAATATGATGCTCCCTTTGCGTGTATGTATATGCTTGATGAGCTTCCCGGATATGTTTATTCTCAAACCGGTCTGGGCGGGAGACCGCTTAAGATCAAAGACGAAACAAATGCAGTATCCTTTACGACCATGCCCTGCAGCTCGAATCGTGATCTTGTGGATGTGAAGCTTGAGACAAAGACTCTATCGGGCGGTTCCGCCGCCACGATACTTAAGACAACGAGGGGTGCAAACTACAGATTCGTTGATGAACTCCCTGTGTTTGATTCTAATGTCAGGGAAGTCAGCCTTCACGATGACGAGGCACAGTGGTATGCTATCGGAGATGATGTGGCGGGAAGTATCATAACGGTGGATCGTCCGAAGGATGCGGTTGTCTATGTATATAACAAGTATCATGAAGTTGTATATTCAACCCATATGCTGACAGCCTCCGGCAACATTCCTCTTCCTGCAGAAGGCTTTATCATGTTCGCGGGAGTTGATGGAAAAAGTGTATTAGTAAATTGAAACGGGATATTGTCAATCTTACTGCAGGAAGAAAAGACAACAGCTCCCGAACTAAAGCAGGGCCGTGGAAATACTGACGATAAGCAGCCGGCATCCCGGCGAGGAGAGGACAAAAATGGATATAGTATATAAAAGATTATCGGAGAATGAATTGAGCAGGATCATAAAAATGAGAATAGATCAGTTGACGGAAGAATACACATCAGAGGGCAGAGCAGTTCCGGAAGATGTAGATCTTGAAACTGCTCTGTTGGATTTTTATAAAAGAAATATGGCTGCCGGTACTTATATTTCCTGGCTTGCATTTGACGGGGACAGGATAGTGGGAACAAGTGGGATGTCTTTTGCGGAAAAGCCGCCTTACTTCACATGCCCTTCAGGGAAAGTCGGTATCTTGTCCAGCATGTATACCGATCCGGATTATAGGAGGCTGGGGATCGCTACGAGGTTGCTTGACAGAGTAGTAAAAGAAGCAAAAGACTACGGGTGCGGAACGATCTATATTACAGCGTCCAATATGGGTGTAAAGTTATACGAATCATATGGGTTTAAGCATAACGGAAATTTCATGCAGTACATTTTTTGACCGGCGTTTTAGTGATTCGGAATATAAGAAGGTAAAATAAAACTAAAATCAGTTGGGAAGATTTCGATGAAGGAGCAGAAATATAATGATCTGGTCCTGGAGATGGAGAATGACCTGCGCAGGGAGATTGAAAAATCTCCGGACCCGCTTGCCAAGGCTCTGATTATCATCTATGTCAACAGAGAACTAAACGTATCTGTCGGGATCACCGGAATATTCAAGCCGAGGATATTTGACAGGATAGAGTTCATCGAGGAAAAAGTGTTGCCGGTATTTTTACAAGGGTAAGCTTTGAGACATAAAGAATGGTTGTTGACATACAATAGGTAATGTGTTACATTTTTAAAAATAGATGTAATGCATTACCTATTTTGGAAGGAGGGTTTGGATGAATTACGATGAAGAGATGAATATGGACAAGGTTGAGTTTGGAGACATGCCCCCACAGGCTTTCCTGCTCGGACTTTTGAGC
>ONRZ01000032.1:0-2275 GCA_900320345.1 uncultured Lachnospiraceae bacterium
AGATGAGAAAGAGACTTGCAAGGGCTTTCGGCAGACTGTGCATACTGTTCGTTGTATTTGTGATCACCGTTATCGTGACTTCCAGGGTCGTGAACACGGGAAATACGGATCTTACGGCAGATATGAGAGGTGCCGCACTGCCTGTGATATATGTAAATGTAAACGGTGAATACGTTAACTGCCTTCATGGCTTTGTGAGTGAGATGGAGGGCAGTTTTTTGCGCGGGACCATAACTCCCATGTCAGCGGACAGGACCGTACCGATCAAGATAAAGACCTTTGACAGCGTTGTTACGGGAGCGGCATATGAAGTAAGGACGCTCGACATGAAGCGGCTTATTGAAAAAGCCGATCTGAAGGATCCGGTGTATAACGGTGACGAGATAACGACAGTTATATCCGTTAAGGATCTTATAAAGGATGAGCAGGAGTATATGCTCGTGATCAAACTTACTTTATCGGACGGACGTGAGGTTTCGTATTACTGCCGTTTCATCGACAAGCCCGAACTGTATCTGAACGAGAAGCTTGATTTTATCCATAATTTCAGTTCCAAGACTTTTGATAAGGAAGCGGCGCAGGAACTCAGGCAGTATATGGAATCCAACTCGGAAGGTGATAATTCGAGCTTCGGTTACGTTAACATACATTCAAGTTTTAACCAGCTCACCTGGGGAGATTTAGAGCCTGTACTTGAGAGTGACAGGGAACTCCGCATCCTTGATATCGACAGCAGGAATGTATCTGTCAAACTAAATTATACGGTATCCGCAAAGGGTGAGATGTATGATGTTGAGGAATACTTCTATCTGACGCGTGGCAATGACAGGATGTATCTTATGGATTATGAGCGTACCATGGATCAGATAATCAACGAGGACAATGTAGTTGTAGCAAACGGGAAGATCTTCCACGGGATATTGTCAGAACCTATAGACTATAAGGAAAACGCAGATGCCAATGTATTCTGTTTCGTGCAGGAGAGAAGTCTGTACAGCTACAATTCGGACACCGATTCACTGGCGCATGTATACTCTTTCCGCGATAAGAACAATGATGATGTCCGTACATCGTTCAAGTCGCATAACATCAAGATACTCTATGTGGATACGGCAGGAAATATCTTTTTTGCGGTATACGGGTACATGAATCGCGGAGTCCATGAGGGTGAAGCGGGTATAGCCGTATATTATTATGATTCGGTATATAATACTATAGAAGAGACGCTGTTCATACCATATACCAAATCATACGAGATACTTAAACACGATGTCGAGAATTTGTGTTATGTAAACCAAAGCGGAACCCTCTACCTTATGTTTAACGGAACCATTTACAGTGTGGATCTTGAGAGCAGAAAGGCAGAACTTTTAGCCAGCGGACTTAACGAGACACGTTTCGTTTCATCTTCTGACAACAGTATGATAGGGTGGCAGCCAGCAGATATCCTGTACGATTATAAGACACTGAAGTTCATGTCGCTAAATGCAATGGTTCCCGTTGAGATAAAGGCTGAAGAAGGTCATATCCTTATCCCTCTCGGTTTCTTCAACCGTGATTTTGTCTATGGCAGCGTAAAGGTATCGGATATAAGGCTTGACAGTACCGGAAGGACAGTGCTTCCGATGGATTATATCTATATTCAGAATCTGGCCGGAGAGATACTCAAGACCTATCATCGAGACGGTATATACATAACCGATGTGGAATTTAAGGATAATATGATGAACCTGACAAGAGTCAGTATCGATCATGAAAATGATGTCATATATCAGACCAGTGATGATCAGATCATGAACAACGAAAAAGAGGAAGCTTCGCAGAACCGTTATAAGAGCGTTGTCACGGAGGAGATGGAGACTACCTGGCAGACAGTGCTTAAGAACAGCAAAGCCGGAAACAATCCGAGGATCACCACGACGAAAGAGGTTATGTATGAGGGAAACAGGTATTTTTATCTGAATGTCAAGGATCTTCTGGACAGGTATTTTGTTTATGCAAAGGGCGAGATAGTGGCTATATATACCGATGCTTCAGATGCGGTATATACAGCAGAAAATGAGGGTGGTACGGTAACGAACAAGGAATGCAGATATATATGGAGAACAGGGGACAGGAAGCAGAAATATACGATAGAAGGAATTGAGACCACAAAGGTCGGTGAAACGGGCAGCGAACCTGTGACTGCAGAGGAAACGGAAGAAGTCAGCGAAGGTACTGAAGGCATAGCTGATCCTCAGGGAAATGATGATGTTTATGTGAATTCCAAAAAAAC
>ONRZ01000032.1:2337-15787 GCA_900320345.1 uncultured Lachnospiraceae bacterium
GATATCATGAAGGACAATATGGGAGATGCGGTACCTCTCGCATTGTCGGGCTGTTCAACAAACGCCATGTTGTATTATATTAGTAACGGAATACCTGTAATGGCCATGGTAGAAGAGGATGCCGCGGTTCTGATAGCGGGATATGATGAAAACAACGTAGTGATCTACAGCCCGCTAAAAGGGAAGCTTGAAAAGATGGAGTTCAGGGGTGCTGCAGAGTGGTTTGCAAGTAACGGAAATCGTTTTCTGACTTATGCGAAGTGAGCAGTGAGGAATGCAGCAATATAGGGTTAAAAATAAATAGCGTAGATATGTAACAATGATACATAACAAAGAAATATAACATTGGTGTGTAACGTTGATATGTAACGATGATATATAACATAGATGCGTAACGCAGATACATAACATTGATATGCAAACGCGATCCGGAATAGAACTGTTACGATTATAGTTGTTGTATTGAAATACACAGAAAGTAATGCATAACATCGATACATATCAATGATACATAACCATGTAATATAACAACGATACGCAACGTTGATATATAATAATGTTATATAACAACGAAACATAACACTGATATTAATATATGTACACAGGGAGGAACAGACATTATGGACAAGATAGTGGTTGGATATTGGGACTGCCCGTATTGTAAGAACAAGGGTATAAGCGGACTCGAGAAGAGATGTCCGGCCTGCGGACATTCTCAGGATGCAGGCACCAAATTTTATCTGAAAGATAAGAAGGAGTATGTTGAACAGGATAAGGCTGCAAATTACGGTAAGGGCGCGGACTGGACCTGCAGTTACTGCGGCTCCCTCAACAGATATGACGCAAAAGTGTGTGTGGGCTGCGGTGCGGACAGGGAAGAGAGCAGCGGAGACTACTTTGAGAATGTGCAGAAACAGGAAGAGAAGGAGGCTAAGAAGCAGGAAGCCAAGAAACCCCAGCCTCAGCAGACCGGAGGTATGATGAAAAGGCTTCCGTTCATCATAGGACTTGCGGTCCTGATAGCGATCATTGCCTTTGCATGCAGACCGAAGAATTATGCGGCATCAGTCACGGATAAGGCATGGGACCGTATAATAAATGTTGAGACCTATGCGACGGTAAGTGAGTCCGACTGGGAAGTCCCGGATGGCGGACGTGTGACCGATGAGAAAGAAGAGATACACCATTACGATCAGGTCCTTGATCATTACGAGACTGTAGAAGTTGAAAAGTCAAGACAGGTACAGGACGGATACGATACTCATACAGAGTATATTGATAACGGTGACGGAACATTCAGTGAGCATACGGTAGAGACTCCGCGATACACGACCGAGTACTATACGGAAGAAGAGGAGAGGCCGGTTTATGTGGATGTACCGAGGTATCAGACGAAGTATTATTACGATATAGAACGCTGGATACCGGAAAAACAGCTTGAAACATCCGGTACCGATGACGAACCTTACTGGGATGATACGGCTCTTACGGAAAATGAGCGTGAGGGTGAACGTGAAGAAACATATACGGTTGAATTTACTACGGAAAAAAATAAGGTATACGAAGTTAATATCAGTGAGGAACTGTGGGATACCCTTAAGATCGGTGAAGGAGCGGATATAGTGGTCAAGTCGGGTCAGGTGACTTCGATAAACGGTACGGAACTTAAGTGACCTAATTACACCGGCGGCAGGCCTCGATATAGATATCGATGTCTTCGACGATGAATTTTGCTTTATGTTCATGGAGCGGATCACAGGAAGTGTAGATGTATTCAAGGACGTTGAACCTTGAGAACAGATCCATTACCTGGCGTCCGCTCATGTTTTTTTCATATTTATACTGTTCTACACAGTAGGTCAGGAAATTGCCTTCCTTTGTCATGGATGAGACTCCTTTTTGCTGAGATTACTGGATGATCTCCTTGCGGAACAGTTCAAGCAGTTTGTATTCGCTGCAGCTCCACAGGTCGTTTTCATCCTGTTCCAATTGTTCGTTCAATTTGGAATTGTAGAAGGCAGTGCATGCCTTTATCTCATCCCAGTCGAAGGCCTCGGCTATGAGACCGACAACCTTGGGTATGAGCAGTATTCTTATTACGCGATAGCTTTCTTTGTTCATATTATAAACCTCGTTTTCCGTTTATCAGCCAATCCTAAAGGACTAGCTTCGTGTCGAAGAACCGTCCCCGTGGCACATAAGCCAAAAGAACCGTCCCCGTGGCACAACGATTGGCCGCCGAACGAATGTGAGGGAGCGTTTCAACTGCATTTAAGGAGTTTTTTGGCGGTGGTCATTTCGTTCTTAAGGGAACGCATCATAAGTTCGATGTGTTTCCTGTGCTCTATGAGTTCTGTCAGGTTTTCGAGATCTTCCTTATGGATATAGTCAGAAACGATCCGGTCGCCATCCCTGTACTTAAGATAGTAGTAAGTCTGGTTGCCTATCTTTTTAGGGCAGATGGTACCCTTGGGAAGAGTCTTTTTGATCTCCCTGTAACGCTCTATCATGTATTTTATGCGCACGCTGTCCCTGGAAACTGTATTAGATATTATCCCCATTATGATTCCCCTTACAATCCGGTATGTATGTTGCTCCCGGTATCAAAATAAAACATCCCCTGCGCGGTCAAAGATATGAAACCGCTTTACATAATATAATACACAATAATGATAAAAAAGCAAGCAAATGTTGGGTAAGATTGTTAAGACCCGGACGATGCCGATGTGCTCAAAGATGCATTGGACTTGCATGTATCCGTTATTTCCTATATATTATATATTGTCTGTTGAGGACAATTAGTATCGGTTTGTCAGATGAGCAGACAGGTTATATTAAGACCTTATAATACAGTTAGATATAAACGGAGGTAGATTTATGGGCAGTGAAATAAGAGATATCAATCTGGCGGAGTCGGGCGAGAGGAAGATCGAATGGGTTAAGAGAAACTGCGATCTGTTAAGGACACTTGAGAAGGAATTCAGTGAGACGAAGCCTTTTGCCGGAAAAAAGATAGCGCTTTCGGTGCATCTTGAAGCCAAGACCGCTTATCTGTGTCTGGTACTTAAGGCAGGAGGAGCGGATATGTATGTTACGGGTTCCAATCCGCTTTCGACACAGGATGATGTTGCCGCTGCTCTTGTTAAGGCAGGGCTTGAGGTCCATGCCTGGTATGATTCAACGCCTGAGGAATACAATGCACATATAAGGGCGGTACTTGAGGCGGGTCCGAACATCATCATAGATGACGGCGGTGATCTGGTTCATATGATGCATACGGAACTTACGGATCTTATACCGAATGTTATCGGCGGATGTGAGGAGACGACAACGGGAATCCTCAGACTCCTTGCAATGGATAAGGAGGGAGCACTCAGATTCCCCATGGTACTTGTAAATAATGCCGACTGCAAACATTTCTTTGACAACAGATACGGTACGGGCCAGTCGGTCTGGGACGGTATAAACAGGACTACGAACCTTATCGTTGCGGGTAAGATCGTTGTGGTAGCGGGTTACGGATGGTGCGGCAAGGGTGTTGCGATGCGAGCAAAGGGACTCGGAGCAAGAGTTATCGTTACCGAGGTGGATCCGGTAAAGGCCATAGAGGCTGTAATGGACGGTTTTGACGTTATGCCCATGAATGATGCCGCAAAGGTTGGAGATTTCTTTGTTACCGTTACGGGCTGCGAGAAGGTTATAGACGCGGAGGACTTTGCGGTTGTAAAGGACGGAGCGATCATGTGCAACGCAGGTCATTTTGACTGTGAGATAGATATGGCATGGCTTAAGAAAAATGCGGTCGAGAAACGTGAGATGAGGAAGAACATCATGGGTTACAAGCTGCCTACGGGGCAGTGGGTATATATACTTGCGGAGGGACGTCTGGTCAATCTGGCAGCAGGCGACGGACATCCCGCGGAGATCATGGATATGTCGTTTGCGATCCAGGCACTTTCGGCAAAATATCTTGTGGAGCACGAGGGTAAGCTTGATAAGATGATAATCGATGTGCCCAGAGAAGTTGACAATGATGTTGCGGTAAGGAAGCTTGCCTTCCTCGGAAAGCATATAGATACTCTCACGCCTGAACAGGTCAAGTATCTTAATTCATCGGCAGTGTAAGGACAAAATTATGTACACGATAAATTATAATAATCCGATAAAGGTTCATTTCATCGGGATAGGCGGAATAAGCATGAGCGGCCTGGCCGAGATCCTGCTTGACCGCGGCTTTACCGTATCCGGATCCGACAGGTCTCCTTCGGAACTTACGAAGATACTTGAAGACAAAGGGATAAAAGTATATTACGGACAATGTGCCGGAAATATCACGGATGATATAGATCTCGTGGTATATACTGCGGCGATAAGGGAAGACAATGAGGAATATGCCGAAGTAAAAAGGCGCGGCATCCCGATGCTCACACGTGCCGAACTGCTGGGGCAGATAATGAAAAACTACGAAGTTGCGGCTGCGGTTGCGGGAACACATGGGAAGACGACCACCACATCCATGATAACTGATATCATGCTGGAAGCAGAGCTCGATCCCACGATATCGGTAGGCGGCATGCTAAAGGAGATAGGAGGAAATATCAGGATAGGGAGTTCGGGATATTTTGTCACCGAAGCATGTGAGTACACAAACAGTTTTTTAAGCTTTAACCCAACGGCCTGTATCATACTTAATATAGAAGAGGATCATCTTGACTTTTTTAAGGATATAGATGACATAAGAGCATCGTTCAGACGATTCGCTCAGCTCCTTCCGGATGACGGTATACTTATAATAAATGCCGATATAGACAAATACGGTGAGCTTATGGAAGGGCTTAAGTGCAAAATGGTAACGGTATCTTCAACAACGGGTGTGAGCGCGGATTATACCGCTTCGGATATATCCTATGACGGTTTGGGCTGTGCGACATTTACGGTACACAGGAGTAAAGATACCGGTAAGGGGGACAGTGCGGTCATAACGCTGCATGTTCCGGGTGCGCACAATATTGGCAATGCTCTTGCCGCGATAGCGTTTGCGGATCACCTTGGGATAGATGAAGCACTGATCGCGGCGGGTCTTGAGAAGTTTAGTGGGACAGACAGGCGTTTTCAGGTCAAGGGAATGATAGAAGGAGCTGATAAAGGTGAGGTGACGGTGGTAGATGATTATGCACACCATCCGACGGAGATACGCGCTACTCTCACCGCGGCGGCCAATTATCCGCATAAGAGGATAGTATGTGTCTTCCAGCCGCATACATATACGCGGACAAAAGCCTTTTTTGACGACTTTGTCGATGTGCTGACACTGGCGGACGTGGTTGTTCTTGCTGAGATCTATGCGGCAAGGGAAAAGGATACGCTGGGTATGAGTTCCTCACTTATCCGCGATGAACTTAAGAAAAAAGGCAGAGAGGCGTACAGCTTTTCCACATTTGATGAGATCGAAGATTTTCTCCGAAAAAAATGTTTGGGCGGCGATCTGTTGATAACTATGGGAGCCGGAGATGTAGTAAAGATAGGGGAAGACCTGTTAAAAAAATAATTATCCACAATATCCACAGCCTGAGGTGAAAAGTTATCACTAAGCGGGCTGTGGATTTTTAAGTTAACGTAATAAGTTACCCGGCAAAAACGGAAATCGCAATTTGACGTGTTTTGGTCTGATCCATAACAAAAAACGTACAGATTTTCTGTTTTATCCACAGAAAAAATGAGTCCGGAGCTGTCGTTTTGTTGGGCAAAAGATTTTGTTTTAACTCGTCTGCATGTGTGTTAGAATACATATCATCGAGGGGAAGGGGAATACATGACAGCGGGTGTTTTTGATGGGAAATATTACTCTGTGCAAGGATTATTCCTCCGAAATAACGATCGTGAGCAACTGCTTTATTGACCGTTACATGAATGATGCCAATGATGCTCAGATCAAAATATATCTATATTTGTTGAGGCGATTAAGCGCGCAGGATCCGTTGACGGTAGGCACCATAGCAGACCGGTTCAATCTTACGGAGAAGGATGTGATAAGGGCGCTTAAATACTGGGATAAGAAGAAGGTTATCTCACTTAGCTTTAATTCGTCGGGTTCTCTTACGTGCATACAGTTACTGGATCTTAATGATGCGGAGAAGAGAAAGACCGGTACGGAAGATGCGGCCAAATCCGGCAATGACCGGGAGATGGCCGACAGGACAGCTTTTTCGATCATAGAAGAGAAGGCAAAGGATACGGTTAAGGTAGTGGATTTTTCCAATAAGAAGACATATTCGCCGCAGGAACTCATGGAATTTAAGAACAGGCCGGAGATATCCCAGCTTTTGTTCATAACGGAGACGTATCTTGGCAAGACGCTGCGTCCCGATGAGATATCATCGATACTGTTCATGAATGATACTTACGGGTTCAGCGCCGAGCTTATAGAGTATCTGATCGAGTACTGTGCGAATAACAAGAAGACGAACATAAAGTATATAGAATCGGTGGGCAGGAGCTGGGCCGAGACGGGTATCACGACGGTTGATGAAGCCAAGGCAAGAACGGAACATGCGCCGAAGGAAGTATATGAGGTGTTCAGGGCTTTCGGGATAAGCGGACGCAATCCGATAGAACCGGAGATATCTTATGTGATAAAGTGGAACAGGGTATACGGTTTTTCCATTGAGATCATATGCGAAGCATGTTCGAGAACGATAATGAGCATCCACAGCGCCAGCTTTGAATATGCGGATACGATACTTACCAACTGGAGAGACGCGGGCGTTAAGGGAATGGATGATATAATGAGGCTTGACGCCGAGCATGCCGCAAAGCCATCGGGCAAGGGCAACGCGGGCAGCGGTACGGGTAAGAAGCAGGCTGACAACAGCAGCGGATTTGCGAACTTCGGACAGCGCAAGTACGATTTTGCCCAGCTTGAAAGAGATGCATTGAAAAATTAATTAAAGCATTATATAGTAATAAAAGGGGATCAGTATAAGGAGATATAATGTCGATTTCCAATGCACAGTACGATGAGATAATGCGTACTTACGAAGATAATCAGAACAGGAACAGACATCTTGTTGAGCAAAGGCGCAGCGAGGTGTATGAGAGAATACCGGAATATAAGGCACTTGACTCAATGGTTGCGGATATTTCCCTGGAACAGGGAAGGAAGCTGATCAGCGGGGATGTAAGTGCCTTAACTGCGTTAAGGGATAAGCTTAAGGAGATCTCGGTGCGTAAGAAGGAGCTTCTTAAAGAGGGAGGCTTCCCGGATGATTATCTCGAGCCTGTATACAACTGCCCGGTCTGTAAGGATACGGGCTATGTGGACGGTCAGAAATGCAAGTGCCTGAAGCGTTCCATAATAAGATATCTTTATGCCCAGTCAAATATCGAAAAGGTATTAAAGGATGAGAATTTCGGAACGCTCACCTATGATTATTACGATGATACGGAACTTCCGCAGATGGAGAGCATCATTGAGAGCTGTAAGGTTTACGTGCGGGATTTTGATGAACGATATGATAATCTGCTGTTTTACGGAGAAGTGGGTGTAGGAAAGACCTTCCTTACAAACTGTATAGCGCATGATCTGCTTGAAGCAGGGCACTCGGTGATCTACTTTACAGCATTTCAATTATTTGATACACTTGCTAAGTATGCGTTCAGGTCGGGAGAGATAAGCGAGGATATCAGCAGGGTACATGAGGATATTTTCGGCTGTGACCTGCTTATAATCGACGATCTCGGGACAGAGATAACGAACAATTTTGTTATGAGCCAGCTGTTCCTTATAATAAACGAACGTGATAACAGAAGAAAGTCCACTATAATTTCCACTAATCTATCCTTGAAGGATCTTAACCTGCGATATTCGGAGCGGACATTTTCAAGGATATACGGTAAGTACAGATTGATAAAACCGGAGATCAATGATATCAGGGTGAAGATCAGGAAGTCTTCGGTCGGAAAGTGAGGAAATAAATGCCAAATCGCGAAGAAAAGCGTAACCTTGAAACGATACCCGTAGGGTCACTCAGGATGATACCTCTCGAGGGGTGTATCGATCTGGGACACAAGATCGATGAATACCTGGTCAAGTGGAGAACGGAGCGCGAGAACGAACACAAGAATTCACTCGCATTTGCCGGTTATCAGAAGGATTCATATATCCTCAATGCTCAGATAGACCGTTTCGGTACGGGTGAAGCCAAAGGCGTCATCAAGGAATCGGTCCGCGGTACCGACCTGTATATCCTGGTTGATATCACCAATTACAGCCTTACCTATAAACTGTGCGGTCAGGAGAACCATATGTCTCCCGACGATCATTATCAGGATCTTAAGAGGATAATCGCAGCAGTCGGCGGCAAGGCAAGAAGGATAACGGTCATAATGCCTTTCCTTTATGAGAGCAGGCAGCACAAGAGGAGTTCGAGAGAATCACTTGACTGTGCCTTGGCACTCCAGGAAATGGTAAGGATGGGCGTTGATAATATCATAACCTTTGACGCTCACGATCCTCGTGTACAGAATGCGATCCCTCTTTCCGGTTTTGAAACGATAAGGCCTGCCTACCAGTTCGTTAAGGGACTTCTTGGCAGTGTACATGATCTTAAGATAGATGCGGAGCACATGATGATGATAAGCCCGGATGAAGGCGGCATGTCGAGGGCTATATATCTTGCAAATATGCTCGGTCTTGATATGGGCATGTTCTATAAGAGACGTGATTATACGAAGATAGTTGACGGACGGAATCCTATAGTGAGCCATGAGTTCCTCGGTTCATCCGTCGAAGGCAAGGATGTTCTTGTCGTTGATGACATGATATCATCGGGAGACAGCGTACTTGATGTCGCAAGGCAGCTTAAGAAGCGCAAGGCAAAGAGGATATTCATAGCTGCGACCTTCGGACTGTTTACGAAGGGACTCGAGGTATTTGATAAGGCATATGAGGAAGGGATAATCGACAAGATCCTTACTACCAATCTCGTATATCAGATCCCCGAGCTGTTTACACGCGAATACTATGTAAGCTGCGATATGAGCAAATACATCGCTTATATCATTGATACACTGAACCATGACACTTCGATCTCAGACCTGCTGGATCCGTTCGAGCGTATTCACAGTCTGGTTGCAAAGTATAATGCAGGACAGATGGAATAGATGCTTAGATTAGGAGAAACTCAACGACTGGTTGTTGTTAAAAAGGCCGATCACGGTGTGTACCTGGCCGAGAACAGAGAGAGGGACAGTGAACGGGTACTGCTTCCGATAAAACAGGTCCCGGAAGGAACACATCCGGGAAGTGAACTTGAAGTCTTCCTATACAGGGATTCAAAGGACCGCCTTATAGCAACGGTAAACAGGCCGCTCATAAAACTTAATGAAACGGCTGTCCTAAGGGTTAAGGAATTAACAAAGATAGGAGCATTTCTGGACTGGGGACTCGAGAAGGATCTTCTGCTCCCGTATAAGCAGCAGACAAAGAAGCTCCATGAGGGTGAAGAATGTCTTGTTGCCCTTTATATAGACAAGAGTTCGAGGCTCTGCCTTACGATGAACGTATATGATTATCTTGATGCCGACAGCAATTATAAGGCCGGGGATAAGGTTGAAGGCAGGGTATATCTTATCAGTGATAATTTCGGAGCCTTTGTGGCGGTGGATGATGAGTATTCGGCCCTGATCCCTGTTAAGGAACTGTACGGAGATGTAAAGGTCGGGCAGATCGTTAAGGCAAGGGTGACCGAAGTTAAGGAAGACGGCAGGCTTTCCTTAAGCATAAGGGAAAAGGCTTATATACAGATGGATGAGGATGCCGAGCGTGTTATGAAGGTCATAGAGGCTTTCGACGGCGTGCTCCCGTTCAATGACAAAGCTTCGCCCGAGACGATAAAGCGTGAGTTCAACATGAGCAAGAACGAGTTCAAACGGGCTGTCGGAAGGCTGTATAAGGAGCGCAGGGTGGAGATAACGGACAGTTCGATACGTAAGATAAAGTAAGATAAAGCAGATTTGAGTTTACAAATCGAAAAAACGTGTTATACTGTGATAAGTTTATGGAAAGGAGCAGATATTATGAGAGTAACCAAGATCAATGACATTCAGAAGTTTTTTTCGGTAGTTGATGAGTGCAAGGGTAAAGTAGAACTTGTTACAGGCGAGGGAGACAGGCTTAATCTTAAGTCCAAGCTGTCACAGTATGTTTCGCTTGCAAATATTTTTTCGGACGGCACCATTGAGGAGCTTGAGATCGTGGCATATGAGCCCGAGGATATCGATAAGCTCGTTAAATTCATGGTAAACGGCTGAGTAATGGATAACAGGATAAACAAAAGAGTAAACGGCTTTTTTCTATGCCTTGTATTGCTGCACCTCTCGGTATCGGTCATATTATCGGTACTCGGGACCGGCGCGGTAAATCTCGGAACCTTTGGGGCGCTGATGTTCACGCAGCTGCTCATAATGGTTCCGTCTTTTGTTTTTCTGCTTGTTTTTAAATGCGATCTGTCGCAGTGGGTGCCCTTTAAAAAGCTTCGCCCCGGAACGATAGCACTGACGGTGCTGTTCACATTTCTGACCATGCCGCTCATCTCGCTGATAAACGTATTTTCACAACTGTTCACAACCAATACCGCGATCGAGATGTCGGGTGATTTTATGGATATGCCGGTCGTGATGACCGTGTTCATGGTCGGATTTTTCGGACCGTTCTGCGAGGAATTTACGTTCAGGGGGATCATCTTCGGCGGTTTGAGAAAACACGGGTTTGTATTTGCCGCGGCCGTTGTAAGCGGACTGTACTTCGGGCTTATGCATCTTAACTTAAACCAGTTCAGTTATGCACTTGTTCTCGGAGTGATCTTCTCGCTTCTGGTGGAAGCAACGGGGAGCATCTGGGGATCCGTTATAGCGCATGCGGTCATAAACACCTGGAATGTGCTCCTTATGATCCTGATGGATAAGGCGGGTACCGAAATGGGCATAGACATCTTCGAAATGACGGATGAGCTTGGCAGTACTGATATGAAGCTTGAAATGATCGGGATCATGCTTGTGATCTCGGTAGTCACAACCGCTCTGGCAGTGGGCGTGTACATAGGTATAAGCAGGCATGAGGGGCGCTTTGACAATGTTGTTTCAATGTTCTGCAGGCCGCGGGAAGACAGGGCTTCTGAAGAAAATGTCTTGCCAAAAGAGGATGCAATACGTGTGACGGATCCTGCACCGGAAGATTCTGCATCGGAAGATCCGGTGAAGGAAGGAATTGAACAGGAGGGAATAGAGCAGGAAAGCATTGAACAGACTTCGGCCGGCAATTTAAGGTCCGCGGGAAAGCTCGTGACCGTGTCGGGATATATAGCAATTGCGGTCTGCCTGTTCGTCATATTTGCACTCGATAAGGTCGTGGCCTGGGTATCGGCCAATTTCTAAAATCGCAGTTGATGCTTAAGTAGATAAACCCTGTGAACTATGCAAATTTAAAGTATGGATCACAGGGTTTTGATTCTGTTATTACAGATTTGAGGTAAAGACATGGGACTGTATATTAATCTGGGCGATGAGAACTTCAGACAGCTTAGGAATGATGTATTTGTTGATAAGAGTGGACCTATCGGCGTGATAAACAAAACAATTGATAAGAGTAACCGTTTAAGCTGTATCAGCCGTCCTAGACGGTTTGGAAAGTCATATGCTGCAGCTATGCTGGCTTCATATTACTGTACGGGATGTGATTCTTCCGGGCTTTTTGACGATTTTGAGATTGCCAAGAGTCCTGATTACAGGAAGCATATGAATCAGTATAATGTGCTGTATCTGGATATTACGGGATTTATCGGCAGTAAAGGTCTTACGAAGCTTCTTGATACTATGGAGAAGGCTTTATTCAAAGAAGCACAGAAAGAATATCCCAAACTGTCAGCCGCTGACAGTGTTGATGCTCTTCTCACATCAATAGTTGAACTGACAGGACATAATTTATTGCTGTTATAGATGAGTGGGATGCGCTGACATAGTCTACCTGCCGAAGAAGTCCGTTGATATGCCGATCCTTGTAATAGAGCTTAAATGGAACAAGGGTGCCAAAACAGCCCTTGACCAGATCCGAAGGAAGCATTATCCGGATGTTTTAAAAAACAGGGATGAGCAGATCCTGCTTGTAGGTATCAGTTATGACAAGGATGATCCGGAAAAAAGCATACGTGCATTATTGAGGAGTTGTAAAACTGTTGAGTGAATAGACGGACTGTTTTCTTTTGGAAAGTCACAGAAAGGCGTTAGTTAATGATGTATGATATCTTTTATCAGGGCATCTATGTAATTCAGTTGTTCGGCAGAGAGTTTTTTTAGATTGCAAATGATTCCCTGTAATTTTTCGGGATCACCGGATTCTATATCGAAGAATTCCTGTGGGGAAATATTTAAATACTCACATATAAAAAAGAACGATGACATAGAGGGCAGTGCTTTACCGCTCTCTATGTTGTTTATATAGCCAGGATTCTGTCCAATCGATAAACTCATATCTCTGGCAGATACCCCCTTTTTACTCCTTAATTCATTTAGTCTTTGTGGAAACCAATCCTCATACATTTTTTTTTCATACATTATTATATTCCTCTTATCCATTATCATATTTTATCCGTTAGAAGAAGCAATTGTATTTGATATAATCCGTTATATATGATAGAATGTCTGATATAATCCGTTATTTCGAAGATGATATTTGAAATAAAATATGATTTAAATCTATTGATGGGGAGGGTTCTGATTGATCATGAATGAGCAATTTCCATTTGCCTTGCCTATAGGCACTGTTTTAGCGGGGCAGTATATTATTGAAAAGGTTCTTGGACAGGGTGGATTTGGAATTACATACTGTGTCAAGGATCATAAGACCGATGAAAGATATGCCGTAAAAGAGTTTTTCCCGGATATAATGGCAACCAGAACTCAGACCATGGTCGTCCCGTATAGTGGCGAACGAGGAGAAAATTTTACATACGGGAAGGAGTGTTTCCTTCAGGAAGCCGAGACACTGGCCAAATTCATTGGAAATGATGGGATAGTACGCATACACAGCTATTTTGAGGAAAATGGGACAGCCTATTTTGTGATGGATTACGTTGAAGGGGCAAGTCTGGATGCTTATATCAAGGAGATGGGTGGAAGCCTTTATTTCACTTATAGCAAACAGAACCTGGGCTCTTACGAGACTCTGCGCTCTGCCTACCGTCTGCCACCAATGACAAGCCCGTATGACAGCGATGGCAACTTGGTGTACCATCCCTACCGCCAGGACTCATGCACCAATCCCCTTCTTGAGAGTACTGACGATGGCGAGCACCGTCAGAACAAGCGTTATCGTGTTTTCGGCAATGTCTATTTGCAGTGGAAGCCCATTGAGGCATTGACCCTCAAGACGTCGTTCTCGCCCCAATACCTTTAT
>ONRZ01000249.1 GCA_900320345.1 uncultured Lachnospiraceae bacterium
TTCATGGAATCCGACCAGTAATCGTAATGTCCCATCCTCCGAAGAGACGCCTCGATCCCTCCGATTATCACAGGTACATCCTTAAAACTCTTCCTTATAAGATTCCCGTATACGATCACTGCCCGGTCCGGCCTGTATCCCGTTTTTCCGCCGGGAGAATACGCATCTTCGGAACGTTTTTTCTTATTTACGGTATAATGGTTCACCATGGAATCCATATTTCCGCCGCTTATAAGGAAGCCAAGCCTCGGCCTGCCAAATACCGCGATGCTGTCATCATCTCTCCAGTCGGGCTGTGCGATGATGCCGACCGAATAGCCGTGAGCCTCAAGGACACGGGATATTATGGCATGCCCGAAGGAAGGATGATCCACATAGGCATCCCCGCACACATATACAAAGTCAGGCTGCTTAAGCCCCCTTTGCTCCATATCCTCTTTTGTGATAGGCAAATACGGCATAATAAATCCTTATGTTTGGGCAGGTCTTAAAAATGTATGTATTATCATGCAGGCATATAACTGATACATATTTATCCCTTGGTAGAATTCAACTTATAATTGAACATATACTGCTGGATGATCCCCGCATATCCCTTATATCTGTCAAAGTCAAAGCCTTCCGGATAATACCTGTTAAGGATCTGTTTGATATGCGTATCTACAGGGAATGCATCTATATGGTGAAGCCCGAACAGACATACACAGTTTGCCACCTTATCTCCGATCCCCTTAAATGATTTTAACTCACGGAAGGCTTCTTCATTATCCATAGTCTTAAGCCTTTCGGGAAAATCAGGCTCCGCAGCCGCATATTCATACATATCGGCAAGATAGACATCCCTGTATCCGAGTCCCAGTTCCCTGTCATTAAAAAATTCCCTGTCAAGCTCCGAGGGCTTCGGAAATCTGTATTTTCCCAAAGGCGCGTCACCTGTTACGGGCAGCGCGGCTTTTCTACATATTGCCTCAATACTGCCCCTTATCCTTTTAATGTTGTTGTTCTGGGAAATAATAAAGGAGATGAGCGTTTCCCATAATTCCTGACGCAATATCCTTATACCCTGCCCGTGTTCATAGGCTTCTTTCAGATATTCGTCATCCGTCTCCCTGATACGCCTGCCTATGCCTGCATAATCCGTATCAGTGTCAAGATATGTGCTCCATATTTCATTCCACTGCTCTTCATCGCAGCTTAGATCGAATTCATTTCCGTTCTGTCTTAACTTAAGGTATCTGTCATAAGCAATGACTTCAAAGCTTGTCTCATCAAGCCGGTTCCAACGGAAGCACTGTCCGCTGTCCGCTATCTGTGCCAGATCCAAATTGTTTATCGTAACTATCATTTCTTCCCCAAAAAGGCCTTCATGGGATTGACTTTCTTAGCTTCCTCTATGATATGATCCCTGTTTTCCTTTAAATATTCCTCTATTTCCGCAAGTTCTTCCTTACTGAAGCCTTTGCTTGACGTGATCTTACAGTCGGGTATCGACCCTTCCGCATACTTATCCTTATCACTGAAGTATACGCAGATCCTCTTATGTTCTCCCGTACCGACAAGGCCGGAGACCAGCATGTTCATCTGTTTCATACGATCACCTGCTTCCCATGTAAACATCTATCCCGTCAGCGATGCCATGAGCGATCTTGGACTGATAATCATCCGTTGCCATAAGCATATCTTCCGTGGGATTTGTCATATATCCCATTTCAACTATGGTGACCGGTGTCTGGCACCAGTTTATGCCTGTCATGGTATCTGTCTCCCAGACACGCTCCTTTTTAGCTCCCGTATTTGCAACCACTCCGTTAAGGACTGCCGTTGACAGTGCCTTGCTCGCGTCATGAAGAGCCGCGTTATACGGGTTCGACGCCGTCTGGCAGATAGTCATCACTCCGTTGGCCGCCGGATTCTCCGAACCGTTTGCATGTATCCTTATAAAGGCTGCCGCTCCTGCATTATTGGCTATCTGAGCCCTCTCCGCATTCGATATGTTAACATCATTTGTTTCCCTTATCATCAGTACCTGATAACCTCTGGCCGTAAGCTCCGCTTTTAACTTAAGAGCAACCTTAAGGTTAAGGTCATATTCCGTCTGTCCCGAGGTCCTGCCTGTCGTCCCTCCGGAAACCTTGGTCTTCATCTGTGTGGATCCCGGTCCCAGAGGCTCCTTGCCGGTACCTTGGCTCCGGCAACCGCCGATCCGGTATCTTCCTGCTTTAATTCATTCTCTGTATTTTCCTGAGTATTTCCATCTCCTGTCCCCATATCGGCAGTCTCTTCATCTGTCTGTTTTGCCGCAGCAGTTTCATCATATTTATCAAGAAAATCATTATGTATATAATAAGATGTCCCGTCTATCTTAACTTCGGACCATTCGCCGTTTATCGAAAGTCTTTCAAGCTTCTCGCCTATGGTGAGCTTTCGCAGGATACCTGCATCGGTAGAGGGCTCCTTTCGGATATTTGCCGTATCATTGGCTACCACCCACTCAGTCTTTTCTTCATTACCTTCACTGACCGCACTGTCCGAGGTATTCACATCTGCGCTCTGATCTTCCTGTTCGGACTCATTATCTTCTTTTGCGGTATCTGTCTGATCACTGGGATCCTTCACATCATCGGGCTCATCAACAATAACTATGTTCTCTGCCCCGCCGTTATCCGCTTCGCCGATATTATCCGATCCCGCGACCGTATTCTGTCCTTTATCAACTACCTTACCGTCTTTATCACAGCCGCATAATCCCATAAATAAACACATGACTGCAATAAAAAACAGGTACTTATGCTTTTTCAACATTTCTTTATCTCCGACCTTGTGACCTTACACTGTCCTTTGCTGTCCT
>ONRZ01000091.1 GCA_900320345.1 uncultured Lachnospiraceae bacterium
TAAAAATTTCACTTGTTAAGAAGAAACAATGATGATATAATCGTATTTGCTCGTGCAAAAGTGCGGGCAAAACGGCGTGTGGCTCAGTTTGGTAGAGCGCTACGTTCGGGACGTAGAGGCCGCAGGTTCAAATCCTGTCACGCCGACTTAGTATTTATGCGGGTTTCGAGTTTTTCGGGACCCGTAATTTTTACCTTTCATCTACTTTTTCAATATTATCCTTGTATTTATTTACCTGATACACACATATAGATGAACACTCCAAATTGTAATATTATTAATATTTTTTCAAAGGGAAGAGATTCCCTAATTCTTTAGAAAGTTCTTCTTTTGCTTCACGATCCCTGAGATGTGTGAATAATGCAACCTGTTCCTCTGTCAAAGGGTACTCACGTCTACTTGATTCGGTTTTGGTATTATTGCTCCGATTAACTTTAGTTCCTTTGGTGACAGTATGTTCGATAAACATCTTTTTCCGTTTCAGATCAACACTTGACCACCTTAAACCAAGAATTTCTTCACGTCGAAAGTATGGAAAAAGTATTGGCACGGTTTGAGCAGCCTTGGACCACATATTATTTTATTCTGGCAGAGGATGAGAAGGTCGGTGCAATCCGTGTTGTAGACAAGAAGGATGGTAGCAGAAAACGCATATCCCCCATTTGGATCATGTTGGAGCACCGAAACAAAGGCTATGCACAGGAAGCAGTCAAAGAAGTTGAAAGAATACATGGTTCTGATCACTGGTGTCTGGACACGATCCTTCAGGAAAAAGGCAATCTTCATTTATATGAAAAACTTGGATATCATCGGACAGGCAGGATTGATAAGATCAATGACAGAATGGATATAGTGTTTTATGAAAAGGATGGAAAGTACGATCTTGAGAATGGTATTCGCCTGGTTTATGAAGTAATGGAGAAAAAACTATGAGTATACTTCCCGTGGCATTACGTTCCCGGGAAGTATCATATCTATGTGTTCTGTATTCGGATCCAGGCGTATGTCCTGTTTTGGGTTTCCAAAGGGAAGTATTCCCTTGGCGGGGTGCAGGGGCAGAAGAGTCAGAAGCATACCTCGTTCGGTAAGCGACAGATCCCTGTCCATCATGATACTCTGTGATACTAATGTATAATTTCCCTGTGTTTTGTTCTTTAATACTGCCACTGTGGCCTTTTTTCAATAAAACAGGAGAGCCAATAAAAAAGCTTTCCGTAAACCATGTTTCTATGGTTCACGAAGAACTATCCGTTCTAACTTTTGTTCTAACCAAATCGCCTTATACCATTACCGCGTACAACACAAATTGCCGAATAGACACGAAAAAAGACCACTTACGCGAAATCTCTGACATTTATGTTTCCGTGTACTATTATAAGGCTATAAAACAAAAACGAAGATTTCCCGACAGGTAAATGTACCAACAGGGATCATGATTCCAAGGAGGAAATAATTATGAATATCAGAATAAACGACATAGTAAACAACACATTAAACAACACAGTAGCAGGCGGGATGAACAACGGACTATATAATGGAACAGGTATAAGAAGGAATACACGCAGGATGCCGAAACCTATGATCTTACTTATCGGCATACTGTTCATGGCAGTTGGAGTATTTCTTATAGTAAAGACAGTTCATAATAACAGGGTGCTCACTGCCGAAACCACAGCAGTGATCACGGAGATAAGAGAAGAAGTAACCACTTCACATGACACAAACAGCAATAAAGCTGTTATCGAGGTAAACAGCAAGCCAAAGACCAGGACATACTATTATCCGTCGATAAAGTATACGATTGACGGGCAGACCTATTACAATGACCTGTCAACAGGATCTTCTGATCCGGATGAGTACAGGGTAGGAGACAGTATCAATATAAGATATAATCCGGATAAGCCCACCGAGATCGACTTGGGCAGCGCTTCTACAAAATCCGGCATATTTATGGCTTTGGGATGTATGGTAGCAGGTATTATCGCCGGGATAGCATTCATTAAGGTAAGGTAAGGAAGCGTCGGTCTATTACAACGGCGATTTCATAATAAAGGTAACGATCGATTAAGAGGAGGAACCATTATGCGAAGCATAATTCTGGATGGTTCCGACGACTGGCCGCCGACGATAGGAGGGGGCAATACATATTATACAGGGAGGAAAACAAAATGGCAGAAAAAAGGAATATTGAACTTAACGATAAAATGATGGCAAATGCAACTGGTGGTGCTGGAGAAGCATCCCTGCCTGCTAAATACTCTGTGGGAGACAGAGTGATATGCCCTCAAAGGCCTGATTATGGCACCGGTACAGTATTGAAAGTTTATTACGATGAAGAAACATGGTCTTGGTATTACGATGTACAGTTTCCTGACTTTGCCCTGGAACCAGGATTTATCTATGATGGCATGATTAATGAAGCTCTGGCTCTCGCATGATAGCAAACCATATATAATACTATCAAATATGATTATATTGTTTAATAAATATAAATTGCCGAATAGACACGTGAAACGACCACTTACGCAAGAATTGTGACATTTGCAGATTGCTCAACGTATAATAAGGCAAAGAACAAAAACAAAACGCTCTCACGGCAGGGCAGAAATATAAGGAGGATAATACAATGGCAGATAATAAGAATATTGAAATTAGTGATGAAGTGATGGCTAAGGCAACAGGCGGCGAACTGGATCCGTGGAATGAAACAGTTGTTATTTCAGGAATAGTAATGGTCAATCCCCGTCCGGATGATCCGGCTTATGCAAGTGTATGGGATGATTGCCAGTCAAGCGGGTATCAGGTATACGAAGGCGGCGGAAGACTTCTTGTGGCAGGATCACATCTTCCTTCTCTTAATCCCGGTGATGAAGTGTATGTTAACCAGATCCGCGGTTTTTACGGTTGGGAGATCGAAGGTGTTATCGATTATTGATATTACTAATGAGTAGACAGGAGGAAAGATGACCATGACAAGAACAAAAATTAGCGTAATAATTTCAGCATTGGCACTTACGTTAGCCGGATGCGGGAACGTTAACGTAAATATCAACATGAACGGTTCAGCACAGAATGAGCAAAAACCGGAAGCATCAGAAACTCAGGATATCTACATAGGTACTACCGGATACGCCATAAGCATTCCTTCTGATTTCTACAGTTCCGAAGTAACAAAGGAAGAACGTAAAGACGATCAGATCGCTTACTATAAGAGTGATGATCATCTTATGGATTTCGATGTTTACCAGTTCGGAAAAGACGGTATGACTTTGGAAGAATATGCAAAAAAGGAAGCTGAGGAATATAAGGCTGACGGCGCGGAAGAAGTAAAATACAACGGTATTCCCATGATGCTGTATTATTCTCGGGAAGAATACGAGGGAGAAGAATATCGGGTAGCCAATTATATATTTGAAAACTTCGAGGATTTTGCGGAGCTGTCGTTCTGGCTTGACGGGGATGATGCGGAAGAACTTGTAGAACAGATAATGTCAAGTATCCGTCAGGAACAGATGGTTGGACTGGCCAATCCCTGGATATATGATCTGACAGCCGGGGAAGTGAAGGAACGGACAGGCTGCGAGTTTATTGTGCCCGAGGGGGCATATGATGTGGCATTTGGAGTGAATGAAAATGACGGTCTTGCAGAAATGAACTTTACTATGGATGACGTAAGGTATTGTGCCAGAATGAAGAAAACCGGGGATTATGAGGATATTTCAGGCCTTTTCTATGAATGGGACGCAGAAGGCGTAGATAAGGTTGGTGAGGTCATGGCCGATGTCCGTCTGAATACGACGGAAAACATAAGTAATGTTATATGGTTTGACAATGGCATGATGTACTCATTATACACAAGCGGTGCGGATAAGGAAGGCTTGGAAGTTGTAAAGATGGCGAATCTTGTCTTTGCGGGTGGAGGTTCCAGGTCCTCAAGTACCAATGAGGCTGATCACGCAGTTATGGAGATCGCCTTGGGAACGACAGGCTTTAACATAAGCATCCCATCTGACTATTACAGTTCTGAAGTAACAAAGGAAGAACGTAAAGATGATCAGATCGCTTACTATAAGAGCGATGAGCATCTTATGGATTTCGATGTATACCAGTTCGGAAAAGACGGTATGACTTTGGAAGAATATGCAAAAAAGGAAGCCAAGGAATACAAGGCTGACGGTGTAGAAGAAGTAACATATAACGGTATTTTCATGATGCTGTATTATTCCGAGGAAGAATACGATGGGGAATCGTACCGTGTAGCTAATTATATATTTGAGAATGATGATGATTTTGCGGAGCTGTCTTTCTGGCTTGACGGTGAGGATGCCGAAGAACTTGTGGAGCAGATCCTGTTCAGCATTTATTCGGATACGCAGGACACGGATGACGGAGTAATGCATGCTTATTAGTCTATTTCCAACGAAACCAAGACATGCCGAATATACACGAAAAAAGACCACTTACTCAAAAACCGTGGTATTAAAATTCGCTCAAAGGTTGGCTTTAAAATTGAAAAAGCTCCCTTCAGCATTATGTAAGGATTTCTGAAATTAAAGGAGAACGACATTGATAAGATTTGTTGAGAACCAGGACAGGAACTCATGGTATATGCTTGATAAGCATCTTCCGGAATCAGTATTTGAAGAGAAGGTAAGATGCAGACAGGGGTACGTTTTTGTTGAAGACGAAAAAGTAATCGGAATACTTCGTTATAATCTTTTCTGGGATAATACACCGTTCTGTACGATGTTGTTTAT
The DNA here is from genome assembly GCA_900320345.1 of uncultured Lachnospiraceae bacterium. Taxonomy (GTDB): domain Bacteria; phylum Bacillota; class Clostridia; order Lachnospirales; family Lachnospiraceae; genus UBA2868. The sequence goes on from ONRZ01000091.1 coordinate 4,758, forward strand.
TGCTGACGGATATCGTGGCCGGGGATATGGTAAGCAGATGATGGTGCACTGGGAGCGGGATATGAAATCCTTGGACTATGGGATGCTGATGACTTCAACACAAGTTGATGAAGAAGCACAGCATTTTTACCGTAAGCTTGGATATAAGGATTGCGGTGGATTTGTAGTAGATGTTCCCGGTTACGAACAGCCGATGGAAATGATCATGATAAAGGCGATTTAGAGATACCTATATCAATGCAGGAGCATAACCATACATAAAGAGATAAGAAGAGCAGGATAACCATTACAAGGTATCCTGCTCTTTGCTATATTAATCCGGTTTGCACATATACATATATCCCAACACGATGGTATATATACTTTACAGGTAGTGGTAAACGGATTTTTGTGATATATTATTAAGGGTAAAATTATAAGGAGGTAGTTCTATGCTTGAAAATTCAAAGTCGATAAATGAAAATGATCTCGATCAGGTAAACGGCGGCAGGATACTGAATGCAACGGGTATGGCAGGCTGTGATATAAATAATCCCTGGGAGATAGTGGATAACGTTACAGGTCAGACCTTATACCGCTATAATTGCAAGGAAGCAGCAATTGTTGATGCAGTCAAAAAGTGGGGCGGAGACAATTATGATGATGTCCGTGATATCACTCAGGATGAAGTGATCGCCAAGAGAAAAGCTGCAGGTATAATGTAAAGGATCAATATTTTAACGAAGAGGATAATATAAATGAAAGAACTTAAAGATTATGTAAGGACCATTCCCGATTTCCCTGCTAAGGGTATAATGTTCAGGGATGTAACATCGGTACTTCAGGACGCTGACGGATTCCATCTTGCCATAGATGAGCTTAAGAAGCTGATCGATGGGATCGATTTTGATGTTATCGTGGGTGCGGAATCACGAGGATTTATAATGGGTGCGCCGCTTGCTTATGAGATGCATAAGCCGTTCGTACTTGTCCGGAAGAAGGGTAAGCTTCCTTGTGATACGATATCTCAGGACTATGACCTGGAGTACGGCAGTGCAACTATCGAGATGCATAAGGATTCGATACAGAAGGGCCAGAAGGTGATCTTAGTCGATGATCTTATCGCGACCGGAGGAACACTGGCTGCTTCCGTAAAACTGGTAGAGAAGCTCGGAGGAGAGGTAGTGAAGGTTATCTGCCTTATGGAACTTAAAGGTCTTAACGGCCGGGATAAGCTTAAGGGCTATGATGTTGAAGCTGTGATAACCTATGAGGGGAAATGACCGGTGATCTGAATAAAAAAAACACCAACCTCACAGCCATATACTATAAGATCAGTGCTTCGTGCGCGATCAGGGGCTCGAACCCTGGACACCCTGATTAAGAGTCAGGTGCTCTACCAACTGAGCTAATCGCGCGTATCTTCGCGACAAGTAGCATTATATTACAGTAATATGAGATTTGCAACAGTTTTTTTGAATTTTTTAAGGCGTCGCTCCCATAGTCAATATAGGGGCTTCGATAGAGACTACAAAGAGCACGGTCGAGCTTGCCCACAGATACGATCATGTGTATGCCGCGATCGGAGTGCATCCGAGTGACTGCGGGGATCTTACGGAAAATGACATAGAGTGGCTAAAAGACCTTAGCAGTGATGAAAAGGTTGTGGCAATAGGGGAGATAGGGCTTGATTATCATTATGATGAGCCGGACCGGGAGATACAGAAAAAATGGTTCATAAGGCAGCTTGAACTGGCAGGGGACACTTCTCTTCCGATAGTCGTGCACAGTCGCGATGCCGCACAGGATACTTATGAGATAATCAAGGATTTCAGGGGATTAAGGGGTGTGATCCACTGTTTTTCATATTCCGCCGAGCTTGCAAGGGAATATGTCAAAATGGGCTATTACATTGGAGTGGGCGGAGTAGTTACATTTAAGAACGGACGCAAGCTCCATGAAGTGGTTAAGGAAATACCGCTTGAAAGCATCGTTGTTGAGACGGATGCGCCATATCTGTCGCCGGAGCCTTACAGGGGCAGGAGAAACTCATCGGCGTTTATCCCATATATAATAGAAAGGATTGCAGATCTGAAGAACGTATCATACGAGACGGTAGAACGTGTTGTGTATGAAAATGCGGCCGATCTGTATAAAGTGAGGGCGGATGGACAGACTTGCTGATCCCGGCAATACCATAAACCTTATAAAAAAATACGGCTTTACCTTCCAGAAGAGATTCGGTCAGAATTTTCTTATCGATGCACACGTGCTTGACAGGATAATGGACGAAGCTGATATAAACGGAGAAGACCATGTCCTTGAGATCGGACCGGGTATCGGTTCGATGACACAATATCTGTGTGAAAGAGCGGGGAAGGTTACTGCGGTAGAGATCGACAGAGAGCTTATACCTATCCTGAAAGAATCGCTTAAGGATTATGATAATGTTGCGATAATAAACGATGACATTCTGAAGACAGATATAGCAGGTCTTATTGAAGAGTACGGCGGGGGAAGAAAGACGAAGGTGGTAGCCAACCTGCCGTATTATATAACCACACCCATCATTATGAGTCTTCTTGAAAATCATGCTCCTGTGAGCAGCATTACCGTTATGGTGCAGAAGGAAGTCGCAATGAGGATGCAGGCAGGTCCGGGAAGCAAGGATTACGGAGCACTCAGTCTTTCGACTCAATACTATTCAAAACCCGAGATCGTTGCGAACGTCCCTCCCAACTGTTTTATCCCCCGTCCCAAGGTCGGATCGGCTGTGATACGCCTTGATATCTATGATGAGCCGCCGGTAAGGACTAAGGATGAGAGGCTTATGTTTAAGCTTATCAGGGCAGCATTTAACCAGCGGAGGAAGACTCTTGTGAACAGCGTTGCGAATGCGGGCGAACTTGGTAATAGTGCCTATGGTAAACTTTAACTTTGTATAAGTGCATCAATTTATGAGGTAAACTACATTGGACAAGTACGAATATCAGGTCTGCGCAGACCAGATCAAGCTGCTGATAAGTGAGAGAAGATATGCCGAGGCAATGAACATAGCCGATACGATCGATTGGCGTAAGGTCAGGAGTGTTTCAATGCTTCAGACCGTGAGCGAGGTATATAAGATAAACAAGAAGTATGAGGAAGCAAGGGACATACTTCTGCTTGCTTATGACAGATATCCGAACGGCAGGACTATAGTATATGCACTATGTGAACTGGCCATCAAGCTTAATGATGTTTTGCAGGCCAAGGAATTATATGAGGAATTCGTGACTCTTGCGCCCGAGGATACGAGCAGATACATCCTTCTTTATAAACTGTATGAGGCGTTGGATGTGTCGCTGGAAGAGCGGATAGAAGTTCTTGAGGAGTTTAAGAAGAGAGATTACAGGGAGAGATGGGCTTACGAACTGGCCTATTTATATCATAAGACAGGCCAGGAGACACGTTGCGTGGAAGAATGCGACGAGCTTATTTTATGGTTTGGTGACGGCAGGTATGTTAAAAAGGCCATGGAGCTTAAGATGCAGCATACCAGGCTGTCAAAGGAACAGCAGAATAAGTATGAAGGACGCCAGGAGCCGATAAGTGATAATTTCATGAAGCTTCAGCAGACTCCCGTACAGCAGATATATGATACGGATCCGCAGGCAGGTAATCCCCAGCAGATCCCTATACAGCCGTATAACGGACAATACAGCCAGGGTTATATGAACACAGACCCTTCGCAGCAGATGTATGCAGGACAAGGTCAGCAGATGGGACAGATCCCCGGCCAGCAGACACCTGTACCCGGCCAGATGGCAGGTCAGCCGGGACAGATGCAGGGTCAGGATATGCAGATGACGGTGACACCCGCAGGTGCACCGGTACAGCGTACGGCACAGATGCTCACTACATCGGAGATCGATTCGATACGTGTGCAGCCTGTTAATGTCGGAATGTATAACACCATGGATCTGCAGAATGCACTTTCGGCAAATATAAGTGAATTTTTTGAAAAAGAAAACGGCGGCGTTCCGGAAAGCAATGTACAGTTAAGTGCGGATCCCGAAGCGTTCGAACAGCAGCTGTATGAGAACGATACAATGGGATTCACCACAGGAAACAGCCCGGTCATACCGGTAAGCATGTTAGAACCTGCGGAAAACGAGATGGATGATGTCCCGGATGAGAGCGAAGATGTACAGATTACCACTTTTATGCCGATAAATGCGGAGCTTGTCACGGATAACGGACAGGCTGCTTCCGAAGCAGCCGGGGGCGAACCGGCAAGTATGGAACCGGATGAGGATAATAAGGAAGAAACGTATGCTGAAGAAGCATATATTGAAGCAGCCGGGAATGAACCGGTAAGCGGGGAGACGGAAGAAGAAACTGACAGAGATACAGAAACAGATGAAATAACAGATGCGGAAACAGATGTTGAGGCAGATGAAGAGATTTCGGAAGAGACCGGCGAGGCAGTAACCGAAGAGACAGAAGAAGCGGAAGAGGAAATAACCGAAGAAGCAGAAGAGAAAACAGCGGAAGAGACCGGCGAGGAAGTAAGATCCAAACAGCCCGATTATGAGTTGGATGAAGAAGACAACAACGAAAATGAGCTTGATGAGATATACAAAGGCTGGGAAGATCAGAAGAGGGAGAATGAAGAGAGGCGTATACAGGAAGCCAAAGAGAAATCCCTCATCCAGACCAGTGATATAATGGCACAGCTTAAGGGCGTGCTTCCGGAAATAGATGATATAGCAAGACCGACACCCCCGAGAGTTGTTACAAAGGAAGATATAGGTGAAATACCCGGGATAGAGCCGGTATTTAAGCCGTATTCAGCTCCTCAGGCATTGACCGAGACAGAACCGGCAAGTGTTTCCATACCTTTGCCGGCAGACGAAGTAACGGCAGAAGAAGATTTTGCAAAAGATGCACAGGCATCAGCAGAAGAAGCGGCAGAGGCTGAGAATGATACGGAAAGCGCCGACACTGCCGAAGACGAAAATACGGAAGTAACCGCTGCGGAAGAAGAACAGGAAGCGGAAGCAGTGACAGAACCGGAAGAGGAAACAGAGGAGGAAGAACCTGAGAAGGCATCTGAAGAAGGATCCGTGGAAGAAGCTGCGGAAGAGCCTGCGGAAGAGTCTGATGAAGGATCCGTGGAGGAAACCGAAGAAGAGCCTACGGAAGAAACTGAGGAAGAGCCCAGAGAAGAGTCAGGGGGAGAAGCCGCGGAAGAGGTCATGAAAGAGTCTGAAGAAGACGCCGCGGAAGAACCCGAAGAAGAGCCGGCGGAAGAAACTGCAAAAGAGTCCATGGAAGAGTCTGAGGAAGAACCCACGGAGGAGTCCGAAAAAGAACCTTTAAAGAAATCAGGGGAAGAGCCGGCAGATGAGTTTTCTTCAATGGAGATAAGTTTCGATCCTAATGAAGATATGGAGTTTGAAACGGATAAGGATGAAGGCTTCGATCCCGAGAAACTGGAAGTATCGAGTTCTGTTATAAAGGGAGAAGCCGCCTATCTTAAGGATAATGAGATCAAGTCAAGTGATGACCTGTATTTCCGTGAGATAATGAATATCGAAGATTCGGAAGAAGAAGTCATCGACGGGGAGAAGGCGGGACTTGACAGCAAAAGATCGGAAGATGAACTGACATATTCCGAAGATGAAGAAGCTGCAAGGAAAGCCGCGTTTGAAGTTACATCCGAACTTCCCAAATATCCGTATGAAGGACTGGAAGATTACGGTGAAGTGGAAGAGATAGAGGTGATCGAACAGCCTGAAGGTCTTGACGGCATCATGAAGACCAATGATATCCCTATCGACGCCATCGCGCAGGCTAATTACGAAGCCGGTCTTGAGGTGGAAGAAGAGGAAGAGGTTCCCAAGAAGAAATCCAAGAAGAAGCACCCCAGTTACATGAAGGAAACGAAGGCTGCAGTCAGCAAGAGGGATTTTGACAAGGAAGAACAGGAAGTATTCGGAAGATTTGAAGGAATACAGTGGCTTAAGGCTGAGATAGTAAATGCCATTGACAATATATCGATGGAATCATCCAAGGGCAATGTGATCGTTATGGGTTCGGAGGCTTCCGGAAGAAGGACCATAGCCATCGATATAGTCAAGGTAATGCAGAAATTGGAGAATGAGTTTAAGGGTAAAGTCGCTAAGATATCCGGAGAAGCGCTTAACAAGAAAGACATCCCTCTTACGATAAAGAAGTTACGCAGAGGGGCCCTTATAATCGAAAATGCAGGAGGACTTACACCGTCTTCGGCAAGGATAGTGGCAGAAGCATTAGAGCTTGAGACAGAACCAGTACTTGTTGTTATGGAGGGTGACAAGGAAGGGATACAGAAGCTGCTTGATTCTTCGAAGAAGATAATGGATAAGGTATTCAACGCACGTATAGATCTTCAGGATTTTACCACCGACGATCTGGTCGCATACGGTAAGGGTTATGCAAAAGAACTCGGATATGCGATAGATGAAATGGGTGTCCTCGCATTTTACAGACGTATCGGGGATATGCAGACACTCGAACATACAGTGACGCTTGAAGAAGTAAGGGATATAATAGATAATGCGATCAAGCATGTGGACAAGAAAAATATGTCTCATTTAATGGACGTCATATTGGCAAAGCGGTATGACGACGATGACTGCATTATCTTAAGGGAGAAGGATTTTATTATTTGATCATAAGGGGGACCATCGAAGATGGTGGATTCCTTATGATGCCTAAGTGGCGAACGTATTCAGAAGAAATACGAAGTATTTCTTACATTGTATGATCATAAGGGTTTAAGGAGGGTTACTATGGCAGCAGCTCAGGATTTTTCACCATTCATTACGGAGATGGACAGGTATCTGTTCGGCTCGGGAACACATTATGATATCTATAAGAAGCTCGGAGCACACGTGACCGAAAAAGACGGGAAGAAGGGTGTATATTTTGCCGTATGGGCGCCGGAGGCTAAGGGAGTAGCCGTAGTCGGAGATTTCAACGACTGGAATGAGGATGCAGATAAAATGGACCTGACCGGAGATGTGGGGATATATGAAGCCTTCATTCCGGGAATTGGATCAGGTGAAAAATATAAATATCTTATAACCACAGCTAAGGGAGACAAGCTTTATAAGGCCGATCCATATGCCAATTATGCCGAATTAAGGCCGGGAACTGCATCTGTCGTAACGGATCTTACAGGCTTTAAGTGGTCTGATAATACATGGCTTAAAAAGAGGGACGAAGGAAGCGTGCAGGAGAAGCCGATGGCTGTTTACGAGTGCCATATCGGTTCATGGATGAGACATCCCGGACGCGAGGATGAGGGATTCTATACTTATCGCCAGTTCGCAGACAGGATCGTCGATTATCTTCTGGATATGCATTACACCCATATTGAACTTATAGGTATCGCGGAGCACCCGTTTGACGGTTCATGGGGATATCAGGTCACCGGTTATTATGCGCCTACTTCAAGGTACGGAACACCGGATGATTTCATGTATATGATCAATAAACTTCACAAGAACGGCATAGGTGTTATCCTTGACTGGGTGCCTGCGCATTTTCCGAAGGATGCGCACGGACTTGCCAATTTTGACGGAAGCTGCCTTTATGAGTATGCGGATCCTAAGAAGGGGGAACATCCCGACTGGGGAACGAAGATATTTGATTACGGAAGGAATGAAGTAAAGAATTTCCTTATCGCAAATGCACTGTTCTGGATAAACGAATTCCATGTTGACGGGTTAAGGGTGGATGCGGTTGCCTCCATGCTCTATCTTGATTACGGTAAGCAGGACGGGCAGTGGATCGCCAATAAATACGGCAGCAATGAGAACCTTGAGGCTATAGAATTTTTCAAACATCTTAATTCGCTTATTTCGGGACGTTATCCCGGCGTTATGATGATAGCCGAAGAATCGACCGCATGGCCGAAGATAACAGCAAAACCCGAGGATGACGGTCTTGGGTTCACGTTTAAGTGGAACATGGGATGGATGCATGATTTCTGTGATTACATGAAGCTCGATCCCATTTTCAGAAGGGATAACCATCATAAGCTGACCTTTGCGATGAGTTATAACGACGCGGAGAATTATATCCTTGTTCTTTCGCATGATGAAGTGGTTCATCTTAAGTGTTCGATGTTAAATAAGATGCCCGGCTATTATGTTGATAAGTTCGCAAACCTCCGTGTCGGTTATACATATATGATGGGACATGCGGGCAAGAAGCTAATGAGGATAAGGAGCTTGACTGGGCACTGCTTGAGGATCCGCTACATGCGGGAATGCAGGCATACGTCAGGGAACTTCTCAAGATATACAATAAGTATCCGGCTATGCATGAACTTGACAGAGGCTTCGCAGGCTTTGAGTGGATAAATGCAAATGATACATACAAGAGTATATACAGCTTTATCAGGAAGGGTAAGAACGATAAGAAGAACCGCCTGCTGTTCGTATTAAACTTCACCCCGATAAACAGGGAAGACTACCGTGTGGGTGTTCCCGAGAAGAAG
>ONRZ01000097.1 GCA_900320345.1 uncultured Lachnospiraceae bacterium
GAGCCCTTTGATACACAGTTCCACCAGAATGCAGACCGCCTGCCTTACGGGCATTTTGGCCTTGCCGGCAATATCCGTTATACTCATGGCATACGGTCCGAGGATCCCGTAAACCCGTGCTTCCTCCGCCGTAAGCCCGATCTTCTCTCTCTTTTTATGCTTACAGGCATTATTGCGGTCCTCATCCAGAAGACACATTATATCTTCCACGTCAGTCACAGGCACGGCACCCTGCTTCCACAGTTTGATACATCCGGTACTCAGCGGATCATCTATCCTGCCCGGGATGACCGCAACATCCCTCCCCTGTTCAAGAGCCATATCTACGGTTATCATCGTTCCGCTCTTCTCCCTCGCCTCTACAACGAGCACAGCATCGGAAAGCGCACTTATTATTCGGTTTCTTGGCGGAAAAAGGCCCGGCTGCGGCTGTGTGTACATGCCGTATTCCGAGATTATGCCACCGTTTTTCTTAAGCCTCTCATACAGTCTCCTGTTCGTTAAAGGATAGCATGTGTTCACCCCGCATCCGAGCACGGAAAAGGATCTTCCTCCCGCATCAAGTGCCGCGGTCTGTCCGATCCCGTCTATACCGTACGCCATCCCGCTTATTATCTGAACACCCATTTCCGCCAGTCCGCATCCGAACTTTTCGGCCGTCATCCTGCCGTATTCCGAGCAGTTTCGAGCTCCGATCAGGGCTACGCTCAACCTGTCATCCTCAGGAACATTGCCGTACACAAACAGGGCAAACGGCGCCCCTGCTGTATCACTGAGCCTTGCCGGGTATTCGGGATCATACCACGGGATAAAACGTATCCCGGATCTTAGCAGCTTTTCGTATTCGGCATCAACATCCCATTCCCTTCTTTTTCTTATGATATCCTCTGCGTATTTCTCACTGATCCCCTTAATGCCCGTAAGTTCCTCCTTATCCATTTCATACAGGCGTTTGGCCGAGCCCGCGGCATCCGCTATCTCTCTTACACCCGAATGAAAACTTCTTGGCATTCCGGCCCACCAGTAGTCGTATTTTATATCATCATTGTTCATATCCGCCTCCGTTCTAATTCAAAATATAGGAATTGTTAAGCTGTATGGCTTCCGCAAGGTGTTCCCTGCCGATCCCTTCTTTTCCGTCTATATCCGCGATCGTCCTGGCAACCCTTAATATCCTCGTGTAGGATCTTGCCGATATATCGAGCCTTCTTAAAGCATCGGCGAACCAGGATTTTACTTCTCCTGACAGCATACAGTATCTGTCTATCTCATCCTGTCCCATCTGGGAATTAAACAGTATCCCCCTGTCTTTAAAACGCTCTCTCTGCAACCGCTGTGCCCTTATCACACGTTCCCTGACGCTTTCTGACGATTCGGCCTGCCCCTGGCTTAACAGTTCACCGTAATCAAGTTTTTCCACGTCAACGCATATATCCATACGGTCAAGCATGGGACGGCTCAGGCGGTTTAAATACCGTCTCCTTGCCGGCTCGGTACACGTGCATTTTGACAGATCGGGATACGCTCCGCAGGGGCAGGGGTTCATCGCCCCTACAAGCATGAAATCTGCAGGGTATACATACGTCCCATGATTTCTCGCCACCGTTATGCTCCTGTCCTCCAGAGGCTGACGCAGCACTTCAAGCGTATACCTTGAGAATTCCGCCATCTCGTCAAGGAACAGTACTCCCCTGTGCGCAAGAGATATGTTCCCCGGTCTCGGATACGTGCCGCCGCCTGTCATAGCGATATCAGTCACCGTATGATGAGGACTTACAAACGGCCTTACCCTTATCAGACCTTTTCCGTTCTTCAAAAGCCCGGCAACCGAATATATGCTGGAAACTTCGAGTGCCTCCTCCTTTGAGAGCGGAGGGAGAATGGAAGGTATGCATTTTGCGAGCATCGACTTTCCCGCTCCCGGAGCTCCCACCATAAGGATGTTATGCATTCCGGAAGCCGCGATCTCAAGCCCCCTCCTTGCCATCAGCTGCCCCTTCACGTATTTGAGGTCACAGCCCGCTGCCTCATCACAGGCCTCAGTCCCGGAGTTCTCCCTTACATACGGTTCTATCTTCATCTTTCCGTTAAGATAATCCGCCGTTTCCTTAAGTGTCTCCACACCGATGACTTCAATATCATCGGCCATGGCGCCCTCGGCAGCATTTACTCCAGGTACTATGCATCTTCTTATTCCCATGCTGCGCGCCTTCATCACCATGGGCAGCACTCCGTTTATCCCGCTCACTTCACCGTTGAGCATCAGTTCACCTATGATAAGGGTATCGTTAAGTTCGCAGGGCCCTATCTCACCCATTGCCATAAGAAGTGCCACCGCCATCGGAAGATCATAACCCGTTCCGTGTTTTCTTACATTTCCGGGTGACAGGTTAAGGGTTATACGCTTGACCGGGAAACTGTATCCCGAATTCCTTAACGCAGTCCTCACCCTTTCCCTCGCCTCCCTGACTTCGCCGGACAGATATCCGACCAATTCAAACATGGGCATACCATCGGAAATATCAGCCTCGACATTTACGCAGAAGCCTTCTATCCCGTGTATGCCAAAAGACAATACACTGCTAAACATATTACCTCCGTATTCAATTGTCCAAACAGGAAATCAAAAGACATGACCCCGGCATGATGCCCATGGGTCGTTCCATGTAAAAATGTGCAAAACAAATATAATACAAATCTTCGGAAATGTCAAAGCGGAACGGATCAGTTCGCCGTCCCGCTCTTTAATTTTCTGATCGAATCCGCATCCATGACATATCTTTCATCCAGCGTCTTCATGGTATCGACCACTTCCAGGCCCTGATATATCGTGGATCTTGCAAGATCTATGATCGTGTTGGTGGAAAAAACCAGAACCATCGGTTTTAACAGATTGTCCGGATTATCGGCCAGGACAAGAGCCTTCTCTCCGTTTGAAAGTTCGACACTGGTCCCTTCGCCCAGGAAACTGACGCTCTTTATCAGTCCCTTTACTATTTCCGGATCAAACCATTCCGGATTCGACATAAGGAACTTGAGCGCACTTATATAGCTCATCGGTTCCTTATGGGCACTCATCGCGGTCAGATCGTCAAACATGTTGGCAACAACCAGGATCTTGGCGCTTTTTACCATCTTGGCGCCGTCTTTTTCACTGCCTGTCTCAAAAGCCTCCAGATGCCTGTATGCCTGTATCATGGTACGCCTGATGGCAGGTGTCGCCGTAAACGCTTTATCAATGATATTCTGACCGTTCAGCTCACACGCCTTCATCTGGGCGATATCCTCTTCATCAAGTTCATCTTTTTTGATGATATCGGAAGGAATGTTCAGCTTACCCACATCATGCACGAGAGCCGCAAGTATGGTATCCGTTTTCTCCTCATAACGCAGTCCCAAACGGCTGCATATAAGAGTACAGAGGATCGCCACATTCGAGGAATGTTTGAATACATAATCCTCCGCTCCCCTTAAGTTCTGGACAAAATTGATCGGGTGTGAATAACGCGAAAACTGGGTTATATAACTCTCCGCCAGATATCGTATCCTGGGGCTTTTCCCGGTTTTGTTTATGTTCATAAGCTCATCCATGAGAGCAAACTCCGAAATGATCTGAAATTTTTCTATTTCGATATCATCTTCCGTCATAGGCGGAAGCGGCTCTGCCGGTTCGAGCACATATACACCTATGAGCCCGAAATTCCGTACCGACTCTATGCTCTGCGTAGTGAGTTTGGAATCCCTCTCATACAGAAGGACTCCCTTTTTATTGTAGATGGGCTTTGCAAGCCTCATCCCGTCTTTGATATCTTCCCTCTTGACAAATTTCATTCCCTGATACTCCCCCTCTTACAGATAATCCTTAAGGAACTCTTCAAACTCATCGACCGGTATAGGCCTTGAATAGTAATATCCCTGTGCGATGTCACAGTCGATCGACCTTAAAAATTCGAGCTGTTCCTTTGTTTCCACACCCTCTGCTATAACATCAAGGCCTATCATCTTGGCCATTCTTACAGAAGATTCCACTATGATCTTTCCCCTCTCGGTAGACATTATCTCATCCAAAAAGAACCTGTCTATCTTCATAGTATCTATCGGCGCTTTTCTCAACATATTTAGCGATGAATATCCGGAGCCGAAATCATCCATGAGTATGCGGAAGCCCCTGTTCTTGAGCTCGCCCATGTCTTCAAACAGTTCCGTAACATCCTGAAGGAACAGATTCTCCGTTATCTCGATCTCAAGATAGCGGCTTTCAAAGCCGAATTTTTTAACCAGTTCGGTAAGCATTTCCACAATATTGGTCTCTCCGATATGCCGTCTCGAAACATTGACCGATACCGGAAGCATAATATCGCGTTTCTGCAGATCGGCTATATACTTACAGGCCTCCTCCCACATGAACAGATCGAGCCTTGTGATAAACCCGTTATCTTCAAACAGCGAAAGAAAATTGGCGGGAACGAGGATACCTTTTACGGGATGTTTCCATCTTACCAGTGCTTCGGCACCGCATATCTTACCGGTCCTTATATCTATCTGCGGCTGCAGATACATTACAAATTCCCTGTTCTTAAGAGCCTGTTCCATCTCATTCTCTATCTCTGTCTGCTCGCGCATCTTAAGCCTTATGATATCATCATAAACCGCATAATTGCTAAGGGCATTGCCCTTTATCTGCTTCTTTGCCGCTCTCGCCCTGTCACACATAAGCCTGGCAGGTATATCATTATCGACTATCTTGTATATACCGTATACAAGCCCGACCGGTGCCGGAAGTCCGTCGGCACTGCGCATGCTTTCACTAAGCGATGTCATGAACGCAAGTATATCATTTTCACTTTCATATTTAAAAAGCACGCTGAACATATCCGCCTGATATCTGCAGGCAGGAAGTTCACGCGGAAGTTTCTCCTTAAGCTTTCTGCCAAGGACTGTCAGGCATTTGTTGCCGACATCTATTCCGTATCTGTCATTTATGATCCTGAACTTATCAATATCGATAGCGATTATCGCAAGGTTTTCATTCCCGTTAAGTTGCACATAGTCCTCGACATTCCTGTAGAACGCATCCGCATTATAAAGATCCGTCAGCGAATCATAATCGGCTCTGTATTCCATTTCGGTCTTGATGCGCATCTCCGCATCGACGTTCTGGAATGTTGCCAGGTATCTTACAGGCTTATTGTTCAGTCCGCGGAGAGGCTGTATTATAATGGTATACCAGATCGGCACATCATTCTTGTTATACAGGCGTACCGTTGTCTTCTGTGTTTCCCCGGTCTTTATGATCCTCGCTATATATTCCCTGTATTTGTCAGCATCATCCTCATAAGGCTTCAGCATATCCACAACAGACCATGCATCCTTAAGCCCCTTCTTATCTATATTGAATATCTCATCAAACATCGGACAGATGTAGTATTCGTTGTCGGCGACATAGTATTCATATACCAGTATCCCCGTCATCTCGTTTACATTTTCATGCCTCTCGTTACTGAGCGCCATCTCCTTGAGAATATCGCTCTTCTGTTTCATGATCTCGTACTTGACCTTGGTCTCTATATTCTCAAGCCTGTGCCTGATATATTCATTGACATTGAGGAAGATCACAAGCACCTTGCCAAGATCCTGATCCTGTATCACTGAATACAGGTTATACCACTCATATTCACCCTCTATGTTAAGAAGCCTTACATCTCTGCACTGCATTGCAGTCCCTAAGTGCCTCGCCTGTTTAAGATATTTGGGATCGGTCGCTTCATTGAAAGCACCCCTGTCTTCCGCACAGACTACATTCTCGGAAAAATACTCCCTCAGTATCTGATAATTCTTGATGCGCTTATCCATCACGCTCTTAATGTTTTCTTCCTTTACCCTTATACAGCTGTTTCTCTCAAGATTTACATCCCATATGATATCCTGCATGGAGATAAGCGCCTTCTGCACTCTGTCCATGCTCTCGTTTATCTCCTCTTCCTGCTTCCTGAT
>ONRZ01000049.1 GCA_900320345.1 uncultured Lachnospiraceae bacterium
TCTGCGGCTTTATCGTAGACAAGCGCAACCTGTTCTTTCTTATTTTTATCATACTGGCGATCTTCTCGGCCTTTTCGAGAAACTGGGTAAAAGTAGAGAACTCCTTAGCAGCATATCTGCCCCAATCGACCGAGACCAAACAGGGTCTTGACTTAATGGCAGAAGAATTTGTGACCTACGGCTCATGCAAGGTCATGATCGCCAACATATCGTATTTCCAGGCTGAAAATATAAAATCCGACTTCGAGGGCATCCCCGGAGTTTTTTCCGTGGATTTTGATGACACTTCGGAACACTATAATAACGGATCTGCCTGCTTTAACATAACCTTTGATCACGACGAAAACGATAAGGCTTGCCTGGATTCACTGGATGAAGTCAAGAAGCATATAGAACCCTATGACGCCTACCTGTCAACAACACTGGGTGACATACAGTCCGAACTTATCGCGGATGAGATGAAGGTCATCTCGGTACTTGTAGTTATCGTCGTGCTCACGGTACTGCTCCTTACCACACAGGCATATGCCGAGATCCCGGTACTTCTTATAACCTTCGGTGCGGGCGCCATACTCCAGCTCGGATCCAATTTTGTACTCGGCACGATATCATTTGTATCAAACTCGGTTACGATCGTACTTCAGCTTGCATTGTCGGTTGACTATGCCGTCATCTTCCTTAACCGATATAAGGAAGAACATCAGACAAAGGAACCGAGGGAAGCTATAATCACTGCGCTGTCCAAGGCGATCCCGGAAATATCCGGAAGCTCTCTTACGACAGTCGGCGGTCTTATCGCCATGACCTTCATGCAATACAAGATCGGTCCGGATATGGGTATCGTTCTTATCAAGGCCATCGTTTTAAGCCTTGTATCGGTATTTCTTCTCATGCCCGGTATCATCATGCTTTTTGCTCCTCTCATGGAGAAGACAAAGCATAAAAACTTCATCCCCGATATCCCCTTTGTCGGCAAGTTCGATTATTCGACAAGGTTCATCGTTGCACCCCTGTTCCTTATTGCGATAATCACCGCATTTTTCATACAGAATAAATGTCCCTACGTTTTCGGATACTCCACCCTGGATACTCCCTTAAAAAACCGTGTCCAGATAGCGGATACCATGATATCGGAAAATTTCGGCGATGAAAATCTTATCGCTTTTGTTGTTCCGGCAGGCGACTACGACAGTGAGAAAAAACTGCTGGATAAACTGGCCCAGTGCAAGGAAGTAAAATCCTGTCTGGGCCTTGCAAATACGGAAGCACTTAACGGTTATACCCTCACGGATAAACTCTCACCAAGGCAGTTTGCCGAACTTATCGATCTGGATTATGAGGTGGCGCAGCTAATATACACCGCCTATGCCGTAAACGATGAGGATTATGCCAAGGTCGTTAACGGTCTGTCGGCATACAAGGTGCCTCTGATAGATATGTTCATGTTCATCCATGATGAGATAGAACAGGGCTATGTGACTTTAGATGATGAAACTCAGAAGACTCTTGATGACGCATATAAGATGATGAATTTTGCCAAGGAACAGCTGCAGGGTGAAAATTACTCGCGTATGCTCGTCTATCTGAACCTGCCCGAAGAGAGCCCCGAAACCTATGAGTTTATAGACAGGATGCATGAGATGGCGCGTCAGTATTACAGCGGAAATATTTATACCGTAGGTGAATCCGTGAGCCAGCTCGATCTTAAGAAGACTTTCTCAAGGGATAACCTTGTTGTAAATATAGTTTCTATACTTGTAGTCCTGGTCGTACTGCTGTTTACGTTTAAATCCGCCGGCATGCCCGTGCTGCTGATAGCGGTCATACAGGGAAGCATATGGATCAACTTCTCCGTTCCGTCCCTGCAGCAGACCAATATATTCTTCTTAAGCGAGCTTATCGTAAGTTCCATCCAGATGGGTGCAAACATCGATTACGCGATCGTTATAGCAGGCAGATATACCGAACTGCGTGAGACCAAGAGCAGACGTGATTCCATAATCGAAACGATGAACTTCTCCTTCCCGACCATCATCACATCGGGAACAATGCTTGCGGTCGCCGGCATACTGATCGGTAATCTTACATCCGACGGCGCGATATACGGTATCGGTCAATGTCTCGGACGCGGAACCATAATCTCTATTTTCATAACCATGTTCGTGCTTCCGCAGATACTTCTTGTCGGCGATACGATAATAAGCAAGACAGCCTTCGTTATGAACATGCCCATCCGCACCAAAGAAGCTTCCGGGCTCAACCATGTTAACGGTATCGTAAGAGGCCGCATCAACGGTGTTGTCACAGGTACGATGAACGCTATCGTTCGCGGTGACCTTAACGCCTTTGTCGAGGCCGGGAACATTACGCCCATGACAGAAGAAGAATATGAGGATCTTGTATCTTCAATGCCTATGCGTATTGCGGAGAAAAAAGATACTCCTTCGGATAAACATAAGGAAGATATAACTCAGGAAAAAAATTCAAAAGATAAACCTCAGGGTAAAACACGGAAACAGGAGGGAGGTAAGAAAAATGAGAAATAGAAGACTTGCCGCCCTTATGATATTCACAATGCTGATCTCCGTAATCTCTTCTGCCCTTCTGCCTGCAGAAGCCTTCGCAAGTGCCGGGGTAACCATGTCGGAAGGCAAGGGAAAAGGCCCCGATGTCGAAGTTGTCCGCGTGGACGAAGACGGCAATGAGGTGATCGAAGATGACGAGGAAAAAAACGGATCCAAAGATACCGACAGCGAAGAAATACCCGAAGATCCTTCCGATATGACCTATGAGGACGATCTCAGCGGATATCTGTATCCTGTCGATCAGCTTAATATGACCACGATCTATGTTTCCACGGCGGATGACCTTATTAACCTTGCCAAAAACTGTCGTCTGGACACATGGTCGAAAGACAAGAACATCGTACTTAAGGACGATATCGTGTTAGACGGCAGCGGGTTTAAATACATCCCCATATTCGGCGGCATATTCGACGGACAGGGACATACGATATCGGGAGTCACCGTGTCGGATGCCGAAAGTTATACCGGATTATTCTGCATAACACAGGAAAGTGCGGTCATAAAGGATCTCAAGGTACAGGGATCTTTCGTTCCGTCCGGCAAGCAGCTGGCAACGGGAGGTATAGTCGGCGACAATTACGGAATGATAAGCAACTGCTCCTTCGAGGGAAATATTGACGGTTATGATTATACCGGAGGCATTGCCGGATATAATGAACACTCAGGCGTGATAAGCACCTGTAAAAGCAGCGGATATGTATCGGGCATGCACTTTACCGGAGGCATAACCGGATATAATCTCGGTGTTATAAACGGATGTACAAACGATGCCAAGATAAACATCTCAAGTGTGGACGAGACTCTCTCGATCAAGGATGTCAACATCGATCAGTACGAGGATAAGCTGCGCAATCTCTTCGGAGACAACAATAAGCAGGACTCCACGAATGTATTGAACAGCACCGTTGATATCGGCGGGATATGCGGCTATTCGCAGGGACAGATCCTAAGCTGCGTCAATAATGCTCTGGTAGGTTATGAACACTTCGGTTATAACGTCGGCGGTATTGTCGGTCGTCATAACGGTTATGTGGATATGTGCATCAACAACGGTGAAATCTACGGGCGCAAGGATGTCGGCGGTATCGCAGGGCAGGCGGAACCCTATGTCGTCATTGATATCACCAAGGACATAATAGGACAGCTTACCACGAATATGAATACTCTTCATGACCTTGTCGGCACCACCTTAAATGATGCGGGTAATGAATCCAACATTATCACTGCCCGTCTTAATATGGTGAAGAGCTTTACTGACAAGGCTCTCGGTGATACCTCATACCTGGCTAATGAGACCGAGGATTTTATAAACGGTGCCATGGATACCGGAAGCGAGGCGTTAAGCCGTGTGGAATACGCGATGCGTGAATCAGTCAAAAACAACGGCGTGTTCGACCGGACCGGAAATGCCTTCAGAAACGCTTCAAATGCCGCATCCAATCTTACCAAAGCAGTGGATGACCTTGATATATATAAATACATGAGCGAGGCGGAGAAGGTAAGTTATAACCAGGCCAAGGAAAACATTAAAAATGCCGACGAAGATTTTGACAACTTCTATAATAAGCGCAATGAAGAAGACTACAGTTACAATTACTATAAAACGATCAAAACACTCCACAATACTACGGCATATTACGGGACAAGTTCAAATATCGTACCTCTGGATGCAGACGGACATGAGATCACCTGGGACACTCTGTCCGATAATGCTTCCTACCGCAGGGTAAGCCGGCTCGCTCATAAGGACTCAAGTACCGATCCGCCGACATATACGGATTTTCCTTCATCGGATGAAAAGTATGCCGAGAAGGATAAGGATCTTGATACCGCTGCTTCCGCTGAAGCGACTGCCGTTGTTGCGGCAGAGGCCGATAACGATTTCAGGGGTAAATACGGCGAAAGCTATGCATCCTATATGGATAAAAATATCGATGTGATCGCTAAGATCTTAGAAGCCCATGAACAGGAAATGACCGAGAATACACGCAAGGATATCAAATATGCGGTCAGTTACACCAAACAGTCCATGAACGATCTTGACGGAGCAGTCGGAGAAACAAAAAGGATAGTATCCGACTTAAGTTCAAGGTCCGGGATCAGATTCCCGAAGCTTTCTGATGAATATAAGGTAAGATCCAACAGTCTTATAGCCAACATCCAGGGGATGAGCGACAATCTCGGCTTCCTTAACAACGAGATGAACGCATCAAACCAGCAGCTTGTCGATGATATGGGCAAGGTCAATGACCAGTTCAATGTTATTATGCTGCTCATCGCAGATGCGATCGACGGTGTTCTGGATGCCGATTATACCGACGTTTACACCGATAATTCTCTTGCCGTTGCCGAGACCTGTACTGATGCCACGATAGCCGATTCCATAAATTACGGAAGCATCCACGGCGATATAGATACGGCAGGCATCGCAGGCACAATGGCGATCGAATATGATTTTGACTTGGAAAGCGATGTGACCGGGATCAAAGATGCCGCAAAGGGAACGACCTACAGGACCAAATGTGTACTCAGACGCAACAAAAATGACGGATATGTCGAAGGTCTTAAGAGTTATGTGGGCGGAGCCTGCGGAAGGCAGGAAATGGGGACCATCATCCACTGCCAGAACTATGGCAAATTAAAAAGCAGTTCAGGCAGTTACATAGGCGGTATTTCCGGAGAGTCGCTCTCAACGATCCACGACTGCTGCACCAAGGGAATATTAAACGGCAGTGATCACATCGGAGGGATAGCCGGAAAAGGTTATGATATAAAGGGCTGCTACAGCATGCCTTCAATAGACAGCAACGGAAGCTGCCTCGGCGCTATAGCGGGCGACAACGATCCCGACGGAAGGATATATCAGAACTATTTCGTATCCGATGACTATGCAGGCATCAACAGGATAAGCTACAGCGGCAAGGCAGAACCGATAGCATACAAAGACCTCATAAGTGTGGATGGCATTCCTTCCGAATTCAATAAGGTCAATGTGACCTTCATCGTTGATGACGAAGTACTTACAGTCAAGGAATATGATTACGACAGCTGCATAAACGAGCTTCCGGATGAAGTGTCAACGGACGAATACATCCTCTGGGATTGGGAAAGCTCAAGGTTCAACGATCTGAGGGCAGATGCGGAAGTTATCGGACAGACCGCCAAATACATCACAACCCTGGCAGGACAGCAGCTTCGTGAAAGCGGTCAGTCCGCCGTTCTCGTGGACGGCAGGTTTGTCGAAGGCCAGGTACTTTCCGCCGAACTGTCGGGGGTAAGCAGTGAACCCGGCATAGTTGAAACATGGAAGATCACTGTTCCCGAAGATTCAAGCAGCGAGCACCTTATAAGATACTGCCCGCCTTCATCCGTTAAGGACTTTTGCATATGGCTGACGGACAGCTCCGGGAAAAAGGAAGCCGAGCTTACTCCGATGGGCAAGTATTATACATTTATCGCAACCGGATATGAAGTTGAGTTCTCGGTCGAAGACACGTATGTTAATCCGTTCATTAAATACGCCGCATATGAGGGTGCCGGAGCTGCGGTACTTATAGCTCTGTCCGTACTCATAATACATAAGAAGAAAAAAGGAAGGAAAACTTCAAAATCCGGATCGGACTCTTCCTCGGAAGATACTATTGATGGTATAATAGACCTTGATCTGGAGCAAGCAGATGACAAGGACGTAGAATGATCATCAACAAAGATACCATCAAAAACAGATCCTGTTATATGATCACGGGCTGCTTATCGGCAGCCCTGTTCTATATTCTTTACGGTTTTAAGATCCTTGATCCCACATATGTTGACTGGCTTCTTACAGACGGGGATCCCGGACAGCATTATCTCGGATGGGCCCTGTATCGCAATTCCCCTTTCAGGATAAATTTCGGTCTTACAAATACGGCTGCCTACCCGTTCAGCACATCCGTGATCTTTACCGACTCCATTCCTCTTATGGCTCTTCCGTGTAAGATCATCGGCCGTTTTACACGGATACAGTTTCAGTATTTCGGGATATGGGGGCTTTTATGCATCATCCTTATGGGGATCCTCTCCTGCTGTCTTCTTAAAAAATACATAGAGAATAATACCGCTCTCATCTTATCAGCCATGCTCATCACGCTGTCTCCGTGTATGTTAAAGCGTCTGTTCTGGCATACATCCCTCGGGGCACATTTTCTTATAGTGATCGGGCTTATACTCATCGCTTACAGACGGGAATTGTGTGATACGATAGGACACACTGTTATGTGGTGGTCTTTGCTTTCCTTCCTGTGCAGCTTTATCCATCTGTATT
This sequence comes from uncultured Lachnospiraceae bacterium, assembly GCA_900320345.1. Lineage (GTDB taxonomy): Bacteria > Bacillota > Clostridia > Lachnospirales > Lachnospiraceae > UBA2868. The sequence continues at coordinate 6,889 of ONRZ01000049.1, forward strand.
TTCTGGCGATAGATTCGATCCTCCTTGCCGCTTTTATCTGTTTCAAACTCATCGATCTGAATTCACTCAGTAAAGGCAGCAGATCGAAACATGCTATCCTTAAAGAAGCGGCGATCTGTATCTCATCCGCTCTCTCATATATCCTTACCGCCGCTCTCTCAATATGGCTGCTCGGAGGATTCTCATCCGAAATGAGTAACGGTGCACCGGGGCTTACATATTACAGTTTTAATCTGAACGGCTTCATAAACCCTCTGGGATGGTCGTCGATACTTCCGGATCTCCCTCTTTATGCTGACGGACAGTATGAAGGATTCGCATATCCGGGACTTGGGATGCTCACTGCCGCCGTGTTTACCTTAAGTTCGCTTGTTATAAAGTATATAAAAAGCAGGACAAACGGTACCGGAACAGACAGTACCGGACCAAAGTCTCCATTACATGCCTCATATATAATATGTGGAGCCTGTTTATTCCTTTTGATCATATTGGCTGCTTCGTCAAATGAGATAAGCTGTGGGAGCAGCCTGCTCATACACTACGATATACCCGAGCCTGTCCTTAAACTATGGGATGTTTTCCGCGCATGCGGGCGGCTTATCTGGCCCGCAGTCTACATCATATGTTTTTCTGTATTGATAATGCTTAACCGTACAACAAAACGGACTCTTACCATCATCCTGTTGATACTGTGCATTTTTCTCCAGCTTACCGATCTTAAGGATGTCATAAAGGAGAAACATTCGGTCTACACTAAAACGGTAGTCTACAAACACAGGCTTAAGGATAAACTGATAGATGATATCGTATGGAACAGACGGCTTAAACATATCGTATTTCTCGACAAGGATAACCTGACTCAGGAGGAACTGTATTCCTTTGCCGAATTTGCCGCAAGAAAGAAACTGACGATAAATGATTTCTACTTCGCAAGGGCGCTTAACCAACCCGTAAATGAAGCTGCTCTTGACTTTTTCATGCACCCTTCCGATGACACATTATATGTTATATCCGATGAATCTTACGAAATGAGATATATGTTTGATCTGACATATTATAAATACGGAGACTTAAGTCTCGGACTCAAGTCTCCGCTGTGATACCCTGTATTTTATCTTAAATAATACATCTGTGTAGGGATGTAAGGATAGTACTGATTTACCGGCGCTACCATCGGAACGGTCACCGGAGGATAGCTGTAAGGAACGATCGCATTCACTCCGCTGTAAACCGGATAAGTTACCGGAGGGAACATGACCGAAGGTGTCGTGACCGTGGTCGGATTATACAATGTGTACATTGAAGGTATCCGGCCTTCCTTGATACCGTATGTAAGGTAATGCCACAGCAGCCTCTCGGGATACCTGCCGTTTGCATATCCGGCCCTTGTATCCGCATACAGAGACGCATAATAATCCGAATCAAATATCGTTCCGTCCGGAAGCAGGTATATCTGCGCATGTACTTTTGACGGCGTTAAAACAACGAGTGCAAACATCATTGTCAGAACAGCAGCCATAAGCTTTATTCCAAAAAAAATACCATCCTTTTTCATATAGAGTCCACCTTTTCATTCTTAGTCAAACAGGGACCCACCGGATAATGACGGTGAGTCCCTATGTTTAACAAAACCGTTAATTACTTCTTAACGTTGAAAGCCTTCATTCCGGGATAGCAAGCTGCGCCGCCAAGCTGCTCCTCGATACGGAGAAGCTGATTGTACTTAGCAACACGCTCAGACCTTGAAGGAGCACCTGTCTTGATCTGACGGGTATTAAGAGCAACCGCAAGATCAGCGATAGTTGTATCTGCAGTCTCACCTGACCTGTGTGAAGAGATCGCTGTATAACCGTTCTTGTTGGCAAGCTTGATAGCATCAAGTGTCTCGGATACTGAACCGATCTGGTTAAGCTTGATGAGGATCGAATTTGCAGCGCCGAGTTCGATACCCTTTGCAAGACGCTCGGTATTTGTAACGAATAAGTCATCACCTACGAGCTGAACCTTGTTACCGATCTTAGCTGTCATCTTCTGCCAGCCTTCCCAATCCTCTTCATCAAGACCATCCTCGATAGAGATGATGGGATACTTATCTACAAGGCTCTCCCAGTGAGCGATAAGCTCATCTGTTGTGAAGTCCTTACCTGACTTGGGCTGATGATAGAAGCCCTTGCCCTTCTCGCTCTTCCACTCTGATGCTGCTGCATCCATAGCGATCATGAAGTCCTTGCCGGGCTCGAAGCCTGCTGCCTTGATAGCCTCAAGGATCTTCTCTATAGCTTCTTCGTCACTCTTAAGGCTGTTGGGAGCAAAACCACCCTCATCACCTACTGCCGTAACGTCGTTCATCTTCTTGATAAGTGCCTTAAGGTTATGGAATACCTCTGCACACCATCTTAAACCTTCCTTAAATGAAGGAGCACCAACAGGCATTACCATGAATTCCTGTGTATCAACAGCGCTGTCTGCATGTGCGCCGCCGTTAAGTATGTTCATCATAGGAACAGGAAGATCGGTAGCCTGAGCACCGCCTAAGAACCTGTAAAGAGGAATATCGAGTGATGTAGCTGCAGCTCTTGCCGTTGCGATCGAAACCGCAAGTATTGCATTTGCTCCGAGCTTGCTCTTATCCTTTGTTCCGTCAAGCTTGATCATAGCTGCATCTACTGCATATGTATCAGATGCATCCATGCCTACGATAGCATCTGCGATAGGTCCGTTGATGTTATCAACTGCCTTGGAAACACCCTTGCCAAGGTATCTTCCCTTGTCGCCGTCACGAAGCTCAAGTGCTTCGAACTCACCTGTTGAAGCTCCTGAAGGTGCTGTACCTCTTGCAACGGTTCCGTCTACAAGCGTAACCTCAGCTTCAACTGTAGGATTTCCTCTGGAATCGAGGATCTCACGTCCAACTACCTTTTCGATCTCAAGATAATTCATATGTATCCAACCTTTCCGCCCTATGGGCAATTATGATTTTATTAATCCTGTATTGTTCAGCATAGCACAATCCGTCCGTGTTTTCAAGGTTTTCATGCACTGCGGATATCATGATAAACGATACCATGCCGTTTACTTATACAAATGATATGACCTCTTCCTTAGGTTTGGCACAGGGCTCTATGCTCAGAGCTTCAAGCACCGGTCCTTCCTTGCCGTAATCCTCAAAATACTCTATGTTCACTTTCGCCTTTATCTTAAGATACTGCTTGTTCTTAAGTTCGTCTTCCTTATCGTATTTACATGCATATCCCAAAAATGCGATATCCTCCGCACAGCAGGTCATAGCCATGCGTCCCGGCACGAAATATCCCTTCGGAAACTGCGGCGGATGCAGGACCATGGCCGTATACTCAATGGTCCGCCCCTTATATCTGTCCATATTGTCAAGCGCATCCAGATACCATACGCCGTAACCCGTATCATCAAGTACGATAGGATCTTTTGTAAGATCGTAAGGCAGATCCTCCTCGAGGGTAACGTTCATTTCCCCGTTCTTATTCTCGAAGATCAGGTCGGCCTGCTGGGTTCATGATGATAAGTTCCGAGCCTCTTATCTGCTCTGCCAGCAGCGACTTCATGTTCGTAAAATACGATTCGAAAGTCGCCCCGTTTATCATCGTTATCTGCTGCTCTATCTTCCAGTTCCAGGGAAGCTTGTGGTCCTTTAAAAGCCACATACCGTTGAACTCGATGATTATACGCCCGGGTCTGTACTTTTTCTCAAATTCCATCAGGTTCCTTGCGTTAAAATCATCCTCATCCTCGATAACTTCCATAAACGTACGCGTTCTTTCAAGCACCTTCGGATCATATTCCTTCTCACCCTCTTCGCAGACGATGAGAAGCGTCGCCTTCCTGTCCTGAAAATACGGCTGCGTTATCGTATAATTGATAAAATCTGTCTTCCCGCTGTCGAGGAAGCCGTTTATTATAAATACCGATGTCATGATCCACCTCTTTTTGCGCCATGGGGACGGTTCTTTTGCCACATTCTTTCGTCTCGATCAGTTAAACAGAGTCCTTATGGCATCTTCCTTAAGTTCGGATCCTATCACACAGATCTTACCGGTTACCTCTGCTGCGCCATCCCTTACCTCACACTCACCGGGCACATAGTCAAAATGTATAAATCTCTCGCCCTCGGTAGGAAGCATACCCTTGCAGCGGAGTATCGTACCGTACTTACCCGTATCATCAAGCTCCTCCAGGCACTCCTCAACCTTCTCCTTTGTGTATTTGGTTGATGTCTCGATGCCGATGGATGTAAATACCTCATCGGCGTCATGATCATGATGATGGTGATGATGATCGTGATCATGGCATCCGCAGGAACACTCTTCTCCATGTTCATGATGGTCGTGCTCATGTTCATGGTCATGGTCGTCTTCATGATCATGATGGTGATGATGATCATGCTCGTGGTCATGGTCGTGATGGTGTTCATGCTCATGATCGTGTTCATGCTTCTCCATGACTTCCTTCATAAGCTCGGCCTCAAGATCCTTGGCATCCTCGATCGTATCAAGTATCTTTTTACCGTCAAGCTTATCCCAGGGTGTCGTTATTATGGTTGCCTTGGGATTATGCTCCCTTATAAGTTCTACACAGGCATTTATCTTCTCATCACTCATCTGTCCGGTACGGCTTAAGATGATGGTTCCCGCATGCTCGATCTGGTTCTCGAAAAACTCGCCGAAATTACGCAGATAAGGCTTACATTTTTTCGCATCAACTACTGCCACACTGCCCACGACCTTTAGGTCGGGGGAGCCCGCCGGCTTTGAGGCATCAGAGAAATCCGTCAGGATTTCTTCCTTGTATTCGTGGCATACACCTTCCACAGCGCGCATAACGTCCGAAAGCTTACCTACTCCCGAAGGCTCGATAAGGATCCGGTCGGGATGATACTTATCAAGTACCTCCTTAAGAGCCGTTCCGAAATCACCTACAAGTGAACAGCAGATACAGCCCGAATTCATCTCGGTTATCTCGATACCCGCCTCCTTAAGGAAACCACCGTCGATACCTATCTCACCGAACTCATTCTCAATGAGCACCACCTGTTCATCCGATAGAGCCTCCTTAAGAAGCTTCTTGATAAGAGTCGTCTTTCCTGCACCGAGAAACCCCGATACAATGTCAATCTTTGTCATTTTTTTCACTCCTTTTCGATTACGCTATATCACCAAGCAGTTTCTCCACACTGGCCAGTTTCACGCAAAGCACGAATACCCTTGCCGCATCCTTCATCTCTTCGGTAGAAGGGAAGGTCGGTGCTATACGTATGTTTGAATCCTGAGGGTCCTTACCGTACGGATAGGTCGCACCGGCACCCGTAAGCACAACGCCAAGAGCCTTGCATTTTGCGACTATCGATCTCGCACATCCGGGAAGCGCATCAAAGGAGATAAAATATCCGCCCTTGGGATTTACCCAGCTTCCGATGCCAAGACCGGTAAGTTCCTTCTCGAGCGTATCCGTAACAGCCGCGAATTTGGGGCGAAGCAGCTCGCCGTGCTTCTTCATATGCGCCTTAAGTCCGTCAATATCCTTAAAGAA